>JADGQU010000070.1 GCA_017881545.1 Gemmatimonadaceae bacterium | reverse complement strand
CGCTGCAGCTTGCGGTCGAGCACCACCACGCGGCAGGCGGACTCGGGATCACCGCCAGCCACAACCCGATCGAGTGGAACGCGCTCAAGTTCATCGGTCCATCCGGACTCTTTCTCGACGCCGCGGAAGGGGCGGAGATGCGACAAGTCGTAGAGGGAAACATTCCGCGCGCGACCTGGGATAAGCTCGGAATCGTCACCCAGGACAAGGACGCGGCGAGGGAGCACATCGAGAAGATTCTGGCGCTCCCTTTTCTCGATGTTGAGGGAATTCGAAAGAAAGAATTTAGAGTGGCTCTCGACTGCGTCCGGGGCGCGGGTGGGGTCTTCATGCCGGTCCTGCTCGAGCTGCTGGGATGCAAGCTCGCGACGATCAACATGGAGCCCGACGGTCGCTTTCCGCGGCCTCCCGAGCCGGTGCCCGAAAACCTCGGAGAGTTACAAAAGCTGGTGATGGATTCGCATTGCGACATTGGGATGGCCGTCGACCCCGATGTGGACCGCCTGGCGCTCGTGTCCGAGGAAGGGGTCGCGATAGGCGAGGACTACACTCTTGCGCTAGCGGCGAAGGTCGTTTTGCGGCACCGCAAGGGCGTCATCGTCACGAATCTGTCGACCAGCCGCATCATCGACGACATCGCCAGGGAGGCCGAAACCCGTGTGATCCGGGCCCCGGTTGGCGAGGTCAACGTCGCTACCAGAATGCGCGACGAGAAGGCTCCAATTGGGGGGGAGGGAAACGGCGGCGTAATACTTTCAGAGCTCCACCTGGGAAGGGATGCGCCGGTTGGGGCCGCGCTGATGCTCCAGCTGCTCCTGGAGGAGGGGAAACCCCTATCGAAGATCGTTTCGGCGTATCCCCGGTACGTTATCGTCAAGGACAAGCTGGAGCGTCCTGCTGCCCCTCTCGACGCGGTTTACGAAGCCCTCAAACGGGCCTTCCCCGACGCCGAGGTGGACAGCCAGGACGGCCTCAGGCTGACCTGGCCGGATCGTTGGGTGCACATCCGCCCCTCGGGAACGGAACCAATCGTGCGAGTAATAGCAGAGGCCCCGACCGTGGCAGACGCCCAAAAGCTGGTGCGCGATTGCCGGCAGCCGGTCGAGGCGCTGGGCCGGTAGGAACACAGTCAACCAGAAATCTTATGTGTGGAATCATAGGCTACATCGGAATGCGTGGCGCGACGCCCCTTCTCCTCGAGGGGCTCAAGCGCATGGAGTATCGCGGCTACGACTCCGCCGGCGTCGCCGTCATGAACGGGGGTGGGGTCGAGACCCGCAAAGCTGCCGGGAAGATCTCCGAACTCGAGCGGGCGCTCGCCGCCAGTCCGCTTGCCGGCGATATGGGGATAGGCCATACGCGCTGGGCCACGCATGGCGTCCCCAACGAGTGCAACGCACATCCGCACGTCGATTGCAAGGGTGAGATAGCGGTCGTCCACAATGGAATCATCGAGAACTCCGGCACGCTCAAGAAGGGGCTCATCGCGCGCGGCCATACTTTCGTCTCCGACACCGATACCGAAGTCATCGCCCATCTCATCGAAGAGGCGTTCGACGGAAATCTCGAGGGCGCAGTGATCGAAGCCCTCTGGCAGATCGAAGGTACCTACGGGATTGCGGTCGTCTCGAGCAGGGACAAGAACAAGATCGTCGCTGCGAGAAAGGGAAGCCCGTTGCTGATCGGGCTCGGTGAAGGTGAGTACTACGTCGCCAGCGACGTCTCGGCGATTCTGGCGCAGACGCGCGAAGTCGTCTACCTCGACGACGGCGACGTCGCTGTCCTCACGCGCGATGGATACACAATTCTCAATCAGCGCGCGCAGCGGCTCGAGCGCGGCGTCAGCAAGATCGACTGGGACCTGGACCAGATCGAGCGCGGCGGGTTCGCTCACTTCATGCTCAAGGAGATCTTCGAGCAGCCGGCCACGGTCGAGAACTGCATGCGCGGGCGGTTGCTGCCGGACCAGGGCACGTCCAAGCTGGGCGGTCTCAACATGACCGACGAGGAGCTCCTCAGGTTCGACAACATCCTCATCACCGCCTGCGGCACGAGCTGGCACTCGGCGCTGATCGGCGAGCACATGCTGGAGAGCCTCGCCCGTATTCCGGTCGAAGTGGAGTACGCGTCCGAGTTTCGCTACCGGAATCCCGTCGTCACCGACAAGACGCTTTGTATCGTCATCTCACAATCGGGTGAGACCGCGGACACTCTGGCCGCAATGCGCGAGGCCAAATCGCGCGGTGCGCGCACCTACGGAATCGTGAACGTCGTCGGCTCCACCATCGCGCGCGAGAGCGACGGCGGCATTTACGTGCACGCGGGTCCGGAAATCGGAGTCGCTTCCACCAAGGCGTTCACCAGCCAGGTGATCGCGCTGCTGCTGTTCACGCTAAAGATTGCACGGCTGCGCAACCTGTCGATGGTGGACGGAAAGGAGATCATCGAGGAGATGCTGGCGCTTCCCAAAAAGATCCAGAGCGTCCTCGATCGCGCGCCCGAGATCGAGAAGATCGCCGAAGAGTTCAAGAACGCTCAGAACTTCCTCTACCTGGGTCGCGGCTACAGCTTCCCGACCGCGCTGGAGGGAGCGCTCAAGCTGAAGGAGATCAGCTACATCCACGCCGAGGGTTACCCGGCGGCTGAGATGAAGCACGGCCCGATCGCGTTGATCGACGAGAAGATGCCCGTCGTCTTCGTCACGCCGCACGACTCGGTGTTCGACAAGGTCGTCTCGAACGTCCAGGAGGTGAAGGCGAGAGGTGGACGTGTGATCGCGATCACCACCCGCGAGGAAGAGTCGCTGGAGGGAAAGCTGGACTATGAGTTCCGGATTCCAGAGACGAAGGACATGCTCACTCCAGTGCTCGCATCGGTGCCGCTACAGCTTCTTGCCTACTACATCGCCGTCAAGCGGGGCGCGAACGTCGATCAGCCGCGCAACCTCGCCAAGTCGGTCACGGTGGAGTAGTACTGAGAGTTCTGCTTCAGCGGGTCTCGCGGGCTGAAGTCCGCATCGGAGAGCGGAAGGCGGGAAGCATTGGGACGGGATTCCTCCTTCTCGTCGGCTTCACGCACGGCGACACGCCCGAGAAAGCAGACTGGATGGCGGAGAAGACATCCGGCCTCCGGCTTTTCGGCGACGCCGAGGGAAAAATGAATCTCGCCCTTTCGGAGGTCGGCGGCGCGATGTTGGTCGTGTCGCAGTTCACTCTGTACGGCAACGCGGACAAGGGTAAGCGTCCGAGTTTCATCGACGCCGCCCGCCCGGAGGAGGCAATCCCACTGTACGAGCGGTTCCTGGCGGCGCTGCGCGAGCGCGGGATCAAGGTCGAGAGCGGTGAATTCGGCGAGATGATGGAAGTCGAGCTCGTGAACGATGGACCCGTAACACTCTGGCTCGAGCGGTGAGCATCTGTCACGTCGTGCTCGCGTCCTCTTCTCCGAGACGCCGGGACCTGCTCAATCTGATCGGGATTCCGCACGAGGTGCGTCCGGCCAACATCGACGAGACGATGCGTCCGCGTGAAGCCCCCCGCCGCTACGCCGAGCGGCTGGCCCGCGAGAAAGCGAGCGCGATCGCCGGGGGTGACCTGGATCTCATCACTATCGGCGCCGACACCGTCGTCGTCGTCAATCGCAAAGTCCTCGGAAAGCCGAGCGACGCCGCAGATGCGGCCCGAATGCTCGGCATGCTTAGCGGCCGCGAGCACACTGTCATCACCGCCGTCGCTGTCTCCCGCGGCAGTAAACTCTGCTCGGCCATAGAGGAGGTACGCGTGAAATTCCGCCGGCTGCGCGACGACGAGATCGAGGCGTATATCGCGACAGGGGAGCCGATGGACAAGGCGGGCGCCTACGGCATCCAGGGATTCGGAGCGACGATCGTCGAACGGGTCGAGGGAGATTACTTCGCCGTCATGGGACTGCCGCTGGCGCGACTGGTGGGATTGATGCGGGACGTCGGAGTCAGGTACAGGTTCGGCGAGCTGGCGACGTCAATCGACCAGACCTCCGCCGACTAGACGCGGGCGAGCAGCTCGCGCGCCCGCTCCATCACGCGCCGCTCATTGTCGAAGGCAAGCTGGCTCGCTGCATCCTCGATCGGAACCCAACGCGCCTCGTTCACTTCCCAGTCGTGATCCTTCGTGTCGCCCGAGAGGTAGCACAGCAGGTAGAAGTGAACACGCTTGTGGAAGCGCACCCTGATGCCGTTGTCGAGACCGGCATACCAGTACTCGATTGTCTCGATCAGCTCCACGACCTTGCTCGAGACTCCGCCCTCCTCATGGGCCTCGCGCACCGCCGCAATCTCGGGACTCTCGTCCTTGTCGACCAAGCCCTTGGGCAGCTGCCATCTGTGCTGGCCGCCGACGGAAACGATCACGACTTCGATGTTTTCCTTGTCTCCGCGAAACACTACACCGCCAGCGGAGACCTGCTCTTTGACGGGCACCTTGATCGTCAGCGGTTTTTTCGATGGAGACTCACCAGCGCTTCGCTTTGTCATCCTCCGGCTTTTCCGGCGTAGCGGTCACGCCACAGCTGCACCTTCTCCAGCACGTGACGCGTCTCGATTCCTTTCATTCTTCCGGGACGATTCTCCATCGAGATAGGATAATTCTCTCCGGGGTCACCGTATGCATCAATCATGAGATTGTGCGATCGGCGGTATGGCCCAGTGCGCTTTGGATTTGTGTAGCCCAGAAGACTGATTACCGGACGGTCGAGTGCGACGCTCATGTGCAACGGTCCGGTATCGGGCGAGAGCACGAGCGACGACGCATCCAGAATCGAGACGAGATTCCTGAGCCCGCTCCCGAGCTCGGAGCGCGGCTTGTGCCGCGCGCGCTCCATGACGATTCGCTCAGCGGCCAGCTCCCGCTCTGAACGACCACCGACGAGAACCACCTGCATTCCAAAATCCTCGTGGAGCGCGTCACTCACCTCGGCCCACCGTTCAGGCATCCAGTCCTTCTCCGGCTTGCTCGTCGCCACGACGATGGATGCAATCGGCCTGTCGATCGATGCGACAAAGTTCCGTTGCCACTCGCGCTCCTGAGGCCACGGGCCCAGGTCCCATTCCACCGGCTCGGGTGAGACTCCGAGCGCCGTCAGAAACTCGAAGTACTGATCCTGCACGTGCTGGACGGAGTGAAACGGGATCTTCCTGTTGGTGAAGAGCCAGTTCAGGTCGCGCGCGCGCGACCGATCGAAACCGAGCTTGATGGGAGCGTGCGTCGCGCCGGTGACGATTCCCGCCTTGAAGTAGACCTGGAGGTTGATCACGATGTCGAAGCGCCGCTTGGCGAGCGCCGAACTGACATCTGCGAAAGCCATGAGGCCCTTGGAGCGATCGAAGGTGATTATCTCATCGACCGACCGGTGGCCCCGCACCAGCGCTGCCGGCCCCGGCTGGAGCACCCAGGTGATGTGCGTTTCGGGATTCGCCCGCTTGAGCGCGTTGATCACCGGCAGCACGTGCACGGCGTCACCGACGGCGCTCATCATCACGACACAGATGCGATCCGGTACTCCGGGCACGACGAGCGAGCTCACTAGACGCTCTTGAACCGCAGATACTCTTCGTCTTCCGCCGAGTAGGGAAGAGCGTGGAGGTCGCGCCATTTCCTCAGCGAGCGTATGAGCCTGTCGAGATTTGCCTTCGCCACCAGCGGCGATCCCGGTGAGCTGAACCGGACGCGATCCACGTCGAGCAGGTGCGGATCGAGCCCCGGGCCATCGCCTGCCGTGAGCAGGACGTTCTTCAGATTGAGATCCTGGTGGTGCGCTCCGGCCTGGGTAAGCGATCGGAGCATTCTCACAATGGCGTCCAGCACCATGACCCGGTGGTCGTGATCCGTGACCTTGGCCAGCGCGACGGAAAGATCGTGGCCGTAGGGGATCTCCCGCGTCGCGACGTCGGAACGCCGCAGCATGAAGTTCTTCGGATAGGAGACATAGGCGAGGACCTCTGGCGTGCTCACTCCGCTCGCGCGCAGACGCAGCGACGACAGCAGCTCCTGATAGCCCTGCGTCGGCAGCACGAAGAGATCGGTGTTGAACTTGGCCATCCAGCCGCCGCGCATGTTGTGGCGCACCACCGCTCTGCCGCAGTCGCCGGGAAGGTCCACCGCGAAGACCGGCGCGCGTCCGACCAGTGCGACGGCATTCGGCTGGCGCGCAGCGTACTCGTAGAGCCTTTCCTTCTCCAACACTTCGCGGATACTCGGTGCGCAGCCTCTAGTGGCGATCACGCGCGCGCCTCCGACCACGAACCGCTCATACGCAGGAATTGTGACCCCGACGATCATCGCGATTGTCGCACCGATGCGATGGCACTCAAGAGGGCTTGGGCCTTGCTGCGCGTCTCCTCCCACTCACGCTCGGGAACCGAATCCGCGACGATGCCCGCGCCGGCCTGGACCGATGCCGTGCCGCCCGCGATGACGCACGTCCTGATCGTGATTGCCAGATCCATCCGCTTGCCGCCCGCACCGATGTAGCCGATCGCCCCCGCGTACGGTCCCCGCGATACCGGCTCCAGCTCGTCGATGATCTCCATCGCCCGAATCTTCGGCGCTCCCGTCATCGTGCCGGCGGGAAAGGTCGCGCGAAACACATCGAGTGCCGACAGTCCATCGTTCAGGTCGCCCTCGACCTGACTCACGATGTGCAGCACGTGCGAGTACTTCTCGATCTTCATCAGCTCGGTGACTTTCACCGTGCCGTATTTCGCCACGCGGCCGACGTCGTTTCTCCCGAGATCCACGAGCATCACGTGCTCGGCCCGTTCTTTTTCGTCGGCGAGCAGATCGGCCGAGAGAAACTCGTCCTCATCGGGCGTCTTGCCGCGGGGCCGCGTCCCCGCAATCGGCCGAAGGGTGATGTGGTTGTCCGATACGCGCACGAGCAGCTCGGGAGAGCTGCCGACGATTTCGACTCCGTCAAGCACGAGATGGTACATGTAGGGGGACGGATTGATCGCCCGTAGCGCGCGGTAGAGGTCGGCGGGATCGAAGTCGAGTGGAACATCGATGCGGCGCGACAACAGCGCCTGAAAGCAGTCGCCTGCGCGGATGTACTCCTTGATGCGGTCGACGTGCGTTATGAAATCGGCGCGGTCGTAGCTGGAGCGACCCTCGATCGGGCGGGCGCTCAAGTCGGGCGACATTGATTCCAAACGGGCCGGCTTCCGCAGGCGCGCGAGAACATCGTCCAGCTCCGCAACGGCGCCGTCGTACATGGACGCGAGCTCAGCTTCGCGGGCGCCCCTCGGAACCGGAACCGAAACCACCACACGCGCGCGCCCATGGAGATTGTCGAGTATCACGAGCGATCGAGTGAATACGAAGATCGCGTCGGGAGCTCCGAGACCTTTTGGCGGACGGTTGGGCAGCTTCTCGATGAGCCGCACGACGTCGTAGCCGAAGTATCCAACGACTCCGCCCCAGAACTGCCCCAGCTCCGGAGCGTCCGCGGGTTCCGCGGATTCGATGAGTGCACCCAGATCCGCGAGCGGGTCGGCGGGCGTCCGCGCATTATGCCACCCTTGCTCGCTGGTCCAGTCTTCCACGACACCGTTCGCGAGCCTCCACGCGGAGCGTGGCTCGGTTCCGAGATAGGTGTAACGGGACCAGGTTTCGCCGCCCGCGGGCGCGGACTCGAGCATAAACGCGAACGGTCCGCTTCTGAGCTTGGCGAAAGCCGAAACGGGGGTGTCGGTGTCGAGAAGGCAGTCCTTCCACACTGGCACCAGCGTGGCCGAAGCTGCCCTGCGTTTGAAATCGTCGAAGCTCATCGCATCACCGTGGTATTTTTCCTCCGCAATTGCCCTCCCCGGCAACGACCAGCAACTAATTTTCCTTCATGCAGCTGCGCCTACTAACCGAGTTCGTGATCGCGACGATCATCTCCGCGAACACGCTCGCCTCCCAGCAGACGTGGAACGATCCCCGCACCCGCGAGCTCGTCGAGCGCGCCACCGAGCGAAGAGCCTCTCAGATCGCAGACACCGCC
The DNA here is from genome assembly GCA_017881545.1 of Gemmatimonadaceae bacterium. Lineage (GTDB taxonomy): Bacteria > Gemmatimonadota > Gemmatimonadetes > Gemmatimonadales > Gemmatimonadaceae > UBA4720. The sequence goes on along the minus strand of JADGQU010000070.1, from coordinate 1,003 downwards.
CTTGCCGACTACAAGGCGACGGCGCACGGCTACGTGACATTCCTCGCACAATTTGGAGAGGGATTCCCCGAGCCGCCAAAAATCGTGAAGGCGGACGAGCTGGGGTTGGAAGTTTACTGGCGCGCTCCCGATCTGAGCAAGCAGCGCATCATGGGGCGCCGCGACACCCTGCTCCTGCCGACTGACATCAACTACCACCGCGATCACCTGGGCATCGTCCAGAACAACTTCAGGAACATCATCAGGATCGGCGAAGGCGATGAAGTTCAGGACGTTCCCCATCCGCTCTCGGCGGCGGGACTGGAAGCGTACGACTTCGCGATTCACGACTCGCTTCAGATTCGCCTCGGCCCCCGGGTGCTCGACGTCTATGAGGTGAAAGTACGCCCGAAGGATGACCGCCAGCCGCGCGCGGTCGGGGCCGTCTACATCGACCGCGAGACGGGAGAGGTGGTTCGCATGGCGTTCAGCTTCACGCGTGCCGCTCTCATCGACAAGGAGCTGGAGGATGTGTCAGTGGTCCTCGAGAACGCGCTCATCGAGGGCCGCTTCTGGCTGCCGCGCCGGCAGGAGATCGAGATCCGTCGCACCGGATCCTGGCTCGACTATCCCGCGCGCGGCATCATCCGCGGCCGGTGGGAGATCTGCTGCTACGAGGTGAACAAGGGAATTCCGGCCAGCTACTTCACGGGGCCGGAAATCGTGATGGCCCCACCGGCGGAGAGGGCACAGAATCCGTTCCCATTCACCGGACACGTACTGGACTCGCTTCCTCCGGACGTGAGAGCGGTCACTGACGAAGATGTACAGAAGGTCCAGGAGGAAGCGCGCGCCCTCGTCCGCGCACAGGCCCTCGCGCGCAGCAAGAGCTTTGCCTTTTCGGCGCGGCACGTCTCGGACATCGTGCGGTTCAACCGCGTGGAAGGCCTGGCGCTCGGGAGCGGATTCCTGCAGCGAATCGGCGCGGGCTGGGCTGTCGGCGCATCCGGCCGCTACGGGTTCA
>JADGQU010000341.1 GCA_017881545.1 Gemmatimonadaceae bacterium | reverse complement strand
GTGGCCAAATTCCGTGAAAACGTAACCTTCGGGTCCCTTTCCACGAGGTGAGATGTGGCCGTAACGCGCCGAAAAGGGAATGACAAAGGGCAATCGCCGCCGCGACTCCACACGCGCTGTTTTGGGAACACCATCCCTCATGCCTGCTTGCCTATGGGAGTGACGGGAAGTCGATTTTCCCTACCCCCGAAAAGAATTGTGGCGATTGGGCCCTACCACGAGGGTGACCCACTCTACCGCTCCCAGCCTTCGCGGTCGCTTTCATCCGAGGATGGTTGTGCAAGGCCCGGGCGTGCGACCCGGCGCCGCTAGGTTTTCGCGGTTCGGCGCGCGGCGTTGATCGCGGCCTTGATGCCGTTGTTGGCCCGGATCGCGGCGATGGCGGCATGCTCTGCCGCCGGGATCGAGCGGAGGAGAACCGCAAGGGTGCCGGCGATACCGCGGGGATGGCCCTTCTTTCCGCCGGCCCGCCGCTTCGGCGTTTTCGCCGGTGCGACCGCATGGGCGGCAGGTGAAGCTGCGGGCGCATTTCCAGCGATCCCCCGAAGTTCGGCGAGACGCCGTTCGATGTCCCGGATCTCCCCCTGCATGCCTGCGAGGTACTGGTTCACATCCGTTGCAGAGATACGACGATCTGCAAGAAGCCGTTCGATGATCCACTGCGCCTGCCCTGGCGTGACATCCATGCGTGCTTCCTCCGCTTCTAATGCTACATCCGGTGATGCCGGACGAGGCTGAATGTCTCGCCCAATGACCTTCGTGATGATGCCGTAGATCGACCAGGTCGGATACTGCGCGAGGTCGATCACCGCGTCGGTTCGTTCCTGTTGGAGCACGGGATTCCCGTCCCGCGGATGCCAGTAGCCGATGAGGGTTCTTCCACCCATGACCCGAACCGCAACGACGCGACCATCTTCGGGGCGCGTGCTCCCGGTGTCCACGAGGACCACATCGCCCGGCTGAATGACGGGGTACATCGCATTGCCCCCGACCACCACCGGGTCGTACCGCCGATCCAGTCCCGGATTGAGATACGCGTACCGCGTCTGTCCATCCAGTTCTTTCTGGAGGTACTCCGCGTACGGGACGGGAGGCCAGTCGAAGTCGTTCACGGCTACTCCCACGCGGACTCCGGAAAGCGAAACGCTTTCAGCGCCACCTTCGCGATCGTCCCGGTCGCCCCTTCCTCTGTCGCGATCTCCTTCATCACCGCGATGAGGAGGGTGGAGTAGCGGCGCTTCCCGATCGTCATGGCCGCTTCGAGGTCGATCCAATCGTACTGATACGTGTTTGCGACGTGGTCGTAGCCATCCTGGTAGGGCTTCTCGTATCCCGGCTCCGCGAACAACCGCGCGCGCAATCGACGAAGGAAGAGCCCCTCGAACCACTCGATGTCGAAGCTCGACAACTTCTTCACGGCTCCGATCTCCAGCAGGACAATCGCATTTGCCTGCGCGGAGCCGAAGCGGACGAAGTGCTTCTCCTGCACGAACCCCTTCCAAGGAATCGTCCGCGTGGGGGGTGGCCAGACGCGCGCGTTCGGCGTCTTCCATGCGTACACCATGTCGCTATTCATCCTGGGCATGTGGTGTCCTCGTTCTCCTTCAGCAGTTGTTCTCGGTACGCCGCGGCAACGCGCTGTGTCGCCGTAGCGAACCCTCGTAGACCCGAGCCCATCTCATTGATCCCCGCCAGTTCTTCGGCGGCAATCGCGATCTCCGCGAGACAGTCGATCGCCCGCGCGACGGGAGAGGTGTCCCATGCCTCGTCGTCGATCATTGCGGGCGCACGATGAGGTTGATGGACCCGATGATTGTTGCCCCGCGCACGAGGACCGTCGGGCCATCCACGTCGAGGACATCGCGCCGGCCGTGCTTCGCCCACCATCGGCCGATGAAGAACTGCGCATCGAGGCGCACGAGCACGAGCTCTCCGGTCGCGGCTTTCTTCTCCGGCATGACGATGAGGAGATCGCCTTCAAAGATGTCCAAGACGGCAAGGGAGGAATCGGCGACGCGGTAGACCTGCTCGTACGCTTCGAGGATCGCGGCGGGGAGGATCACCGTTTCCTCCGAAGGCCGGAGCGGCGCGCCTTGCGCGACGTCACCCACGATGGGCACTGTGGTTGTCGTCGCGGTCATCACGAGACCACCCGCCCGCGAAAGACTCGGCAGCCGTCGAGGTAGCTCTGATTGCAGTGGCCCTTCGCGTGCGCCTTCTTGCCGTGGCCGCATTCGCACACCGGCTCGGGGACGAATGCGGTGCATGCGCATTCGCGGCAGGGGCCGTCCGGGCTGCTCTTCGCGAACCAGTGCCGCGTCTTCCCGTGGGTGCAGATGCAGACGGTGTTCTTCGGCCAGTGCATTTACCTGTCCCCCAGGTCGAAGAGATCCGAGGCCCGCACGCGCCTGCGAGTGATGCGGCGGCACGCCGCAACGATGGCTGCGATGCAGCGGCGCGTCGGCTCCATACGCCCGAGCCGCAGGCGCAGGAGGTGCTGGCGCGAGTAGCCGCATTCTCGCGCGAGGTGCGCGGGCTTGATCCCGTGGCTCTTCAGGAAGGCTTCGAGGCGCGTGGAGCGCCGGACCGATGGATCAGCGAGATCCGGAAGCGTCTCCTCCTCGATGATCTCCGCTTCGAGGATCGGTTCTGCGGGCGCAAGCGCCTCGGTCGGCCGCACGATGAGCGCGGTGCCCGCCGCCGTTCCGTCCAGAAAAAAGAAGCTGCGACGCGAAAGGCCCTTCTCTTCGTTGTCCACGAAGCGAGGCTAGCAACACGCGAAAATTGTCCACGCGTCGTGGACGCTCCGGCGATGCGCCCGGCGATACACAAGGTAGAACGCGACCTCCTTATCGCCGTCCGCTCCCCTATGAAAGGTCACACCGGGTAGAACACGCGGCTAACACCGCTGGTTGCGCGTAGGCTTTCGGGATGAGCATACGCGTCGAGAGGGTGGGCGGGATCTGGCATGGGACGATCGACGGGCATCCCGAGATCGACGAGCGCGGGCTGACCGAGGAGATTGCGCGATGGAAGGTGAACGACGTGGCGTCCAAACTCACGTCCACCCCGCCGCAATCGAAGAGCCATCAGGAGGTCAGTGAAACCTCCGCGGGACTGCGCCGAAAGAGAAGGATGAGCTGACTAGACGCATCCAGAAATTTACTTGAACGCAGCGAATGCCGACGCTGCGATGCCGATCGCGAAGAGCACCCTGAGTGCTCCCGATCGTTCGGCGTGAGAAGTTCGCGGGGACGACGGGTCTACGCACCGTGGGGTGCATCCTCACCTGAAGAACTCCTGACATCGGCAGCGCAATCGAGTGCCGGAGCCACGAATCGGTCGACCCGATCAACCGCCCGCACCAGCCCACAACGTGGGAATGATCCACGGCGCGTGGATTCTGGCGCGTTGTGCCTACGCTCTCTCCATGGCACCTGCACCGGTTTCGAAGCGCGTTCCTCTGCGGCTCGTCGGCTCGCCGGACGAGAAGCCTGTACGCGTGGAGCGCGGGATCTGGAAGTATCCGCGTTCTGGACGATATGGCGT
>JADGQU010000340.1 GCA_017881545.1 Gemmatimonadaceae bacterium | reverse complement strand
CGTGACGGTCTATCGCGCGGAGCCTACATCACACTACCGGATGGGTCACCATATATCGCCATCGTCTGGCCAGGGCGAAGTGTCTTGCCGGATTTCTCCCGGGCAGCGGTTCGCGACTGGTGGGGCGCACAGCACCAGGCGCTCATCGACGTTGGCGTCCGCGGCGTCTGGAACGACATGAACGAGCCGGCCTCCTTTGGTGGTCAGACCATCGCGGACATTGTGCAGTTCAAGGGCGACGGCCATCCGGGAACCCACCTCGAGTACCACAACCAGTACGGGACGCTGATGGCACGCGCGGCGTTCGATGGATTTCGGCGGCTCCGCCCGGAACGCCGCCCCTTCATCATCACGCGTGCCGCGTACGCCGGCGCGCAACGCTACGCGACTGTCTGGACTGGCGACAACAACTCGACCTGGGACCACCTCCGGATATCGATCCCCATGATCCTCGGGCTTGGGCTCTCGGGGATTCCGTTCGCCGGCAGCGATATCGGCGGGTTTAATGGATCCCCCAACGCCGAACTGTATTCGCGGTGGCTGCAATCGGCGACGCTCGTGCCGTTCATGCGCACTCACGCGATGATCGGAACTCCGAGGCGCGAGCCGTGGAGCTATGGTCCCCAGTACGAGCGTGCGAATCGGGCGACGATCCGGCTCCGCTACCATATGATGCCCGCACTGTACACCGCCTACTTCCAGCACACCGAGAAAGGCAGTCCGGTTGTGAGGCCGGTCTTCTGGAACGCACTCACCGATTCAGCCGCGCTCGGCACGAACGACGAATACATCCTCGGCGATCACCTGCTCGTAGCCCCAGTCGTTGATTCGGGCGCACGGAGTCGACGGGTCTACCTGCCCGCGGGTCGCTGGTATCGAATGGGAAGTGGCGAGGCGTACGACGGCGGTCGTTTCGTCACGGTCCAGGCACCAGACGTCCTCAACGATGGCAATGACACAACTGGACTCCGCGGCCTGCCGGTATTCGTTCGCGCGGGCGCAGTGATACCGTCGTCAGCCGTCGTTTCGTACGAAGGTCAGCGTCGACTCGACACCTTGGAGCTCGACATCTATCCGGGGTCTGCCACGAGTGAGCTGTACGAAGATGCGGGCGACGGATACGCGTATCAGCGGGGAGAGTATCGGCGGACGACGTTTACAACGTCTGGCGCTCCGCTCTTGTCGATGACTTTGGCGCAGACCGGATCTTACCCCGGTGCGGGATCATTCAAGGTCACGATGCACGATGTCTCCCGCCCTCAGCGAGCACTGATTGACGGTCACCCGGTGCGAACCGACTACGACAGCGCGCGGCGCGAGCTCCGCTTCGTAATGCCTGGCCGCGCCCGACTCCTGCAAATCGAGTAAAACTCACCGCTGAAACACTCCTACTTCCCCCGCGACCTCGCGGCCGCGCGGTATCTGGATCTTTTCGTCGTTGGCGGAGTGTCGGCAGTTCTGGCGATCAGGTTCATCCTCCGAATTACCGGCTACCCAAGTCTGGGTGGCGCCAGATTTCACATCGCCCATATGCTTTGGGGTGGCCTCTTGATGGCCGTGGCGCTGCTCCTCTCTCTCTCCTTCCTCGGCAACCGAACCAGGCTTTCCGCAGCGCTCATCGGCGGAATCGGATTCGGAACATTCATCGACGAAATCGGCAAGTTCATCACGCGCGACAATGATTATTTCTATCAGCCGTCGATTGCACTTATCTACATCACGTTCGTCCTCATCTATTTCGCGTTTCGTGATCTACAGATGCGCCGCGGCATCAGCAGGGAAGAATATCTCGTCAACGCCATCAATGACCTTGAAGAGGCCGTCATCAATGACCTCCAACCAGAGGAGCGTGACAGGGCGCTCCGGTATCTCGGCGCCATCGCCGAGAAGGACGAGCTGACATCGGGATTGGCGGCCGTCATTGAGCGTGCGAGCGTTCAGCCGCATCCCCATGGACTTTCACGCCGCATCCGCCGATACGTCGTCGCGGGCTACGAGGCAGTGCTCGCTCGGTCGAATCGATTCGGCGGGCTCATCACGCTTTTCGTTCTGCAACTCGCGATAAATGCCGGGACGGTCGCGTTGATCGTTGTGCGAGACCTGTCGGCTGGAATCGTCGCGGAAGTCTCGGGCCGGCGAGGGGGAATCCTTGGCTTCCTTCCAATTTCGGACTGGTTTCTTCTCGGTGCGACGCTCATCCCCTCGATTTTTGTCGTCATCGCCGTGATCGCGCTTCGCCGTTCGAGAATGACGGCACTGCATTCCTTTCACCGGGCAGTGCTGCTCTCGATCTGCTTCACCGAGGTGTTCGCGTTCTACCGCAACCAGGCTGCCGCGCTACTGGTTTTGGCGTTCAACCTCTTCTCCCTGGCGTGCGTGAATGTTGTAATCACGCGGGAGACCCGAGCGAGCTGTTGACACGCTCGGCAGCGATATGCTACTACTCGGCGTCATCTCTGGAGCAATTATGAGTGCCGACATGGGCACCCTTCGCGTCGACGTCGAGATCGAGAACCCCGCCAACTCCGGCGAGAAGCGAACGATCAGCTCCGGTCGCCTGAAAGAATGATCGAACAAAACCTCGAGATTCCCGCCGCCGATGGAGTCACCGAAGCACTGTTAGTACGACCCGACTCCGGCGACCCATTCCCGGCCATCATCAACCTCACCGATGGACTCGGCTTCCGTCCCGCGTTCGCCGAGCAGTCGAAGCGCATCGCCGAGCGCGGCTACGTCGTGCTCACGCCAAACATCTTCTATCGGATTTCAAAGTCGCCGGTCTTTCCGTTCGAGCCCGATTTCGCGAGCGAGCGCACGCGCGAGCGATTCCGCGAGCTCACGGGTCCGCTCACGCCGGCCGCCATGGAGCGCGACGGCTCGGCGTACGTCGATTTCCTGGCGTCGCAGCCGTTCGTCGGCAGCGGACCGATGGGTGTCGTCGGCTTCTGCTTCGCCGGCAAGTTCGCGCTGGTCGTCGCGGCGGCGCGCCCTGATCGCGTCGCCGCTGCCGCTTCATTCCACGGCGGCGGATTGTTCACCGACACCATCGACAGCCCCCATCTCGTCCTGCCGCGCGTGAAAGCGCGGCTTTACTTCGGCCACGCCACCGCCGATCAGAGCATGAACGCCGAGGCGATCGAGAAATTCGAGTGGGCGCTACGCTCGAGGGGCGGGGAGTACGAGAGTGAGATGTACGATGCCAGGCACGGCTGGATGATTCCTGGCGGCCGCGTCTATGACCCGGAGAATGCGGAACGAGGATTCGAAAAGTTGATGCGGCTCTTTGATGACACGCTTTCAACGGCTGAGGCGCGCCCGTAAGCTACTTTTCTCTCTTTTGCATTTCTACGACTGCGCGACTCGACTCGTCGCCGTCATGGCTTCTGCTGTTCGATCGCGCGCGGAAGAGAAAGCGTGAACCGCGCCCCCTTTCCCTCGGTGCTCTCCACCGTGAGATCGCCGTTCATTGCGCGCGCGAGGTCGCGGCTTATGGACAACCCCAGCCCAACGCCGCCCTGCCGATCCGCGAGGCCCTCCTTCAGTTGAATGA
>JADGQU010000069.1 GCA_017881545.1 Gemmatimonadaceae bacterium | reverse complement strand
GATTGGAAACAGTCCGGAAGCGATTGCGACGATGAGTCCGGTGATCGCGGTCGTCACGTGCGGCGTGCGATACCGGGGGTGCAACTTGGCGAAGAGAGGCGGGAGCAATCCGTCGCGGCTCATCGAGTAGAAGATCCGGGACTGGGCCAGCATGTTCACCAATATCACGCTCGACAGTCCGCAGATCGCGCCGATGTTGACGATGGGCGCGAGCCATTTGAGTCCCGTCGCCTGCACCGCGACCGCGATTGGCGAAGCGACGTTGAGGCTGGCGTAGGGGACGAGTCCCGTCATCACGAGTCCAACGGCGATGTATATGACCGTGCAGATCGCGAGGGAGACGAGAATACCGATCGGGATGTCGCGCCCCGGATTCTTTGCTTCCTGCGATGCGGTGGAGACCGCATCAAATCCGATGTAGGCGAAGAAGATGATTCCCGCGCCGCGAAGGATCCCGCTCCAGCCGAACGACCCGAACTGGCCCGTGTTCGGGGGAATGAACGGATGCAGATTCGCTGTATTGATGTAGCGCGCGCCCACCGCGACGAAGATCGCCAGCACCGCGACCTTGATAATGACAATAGTAGTGTTCACGCGCGCCGATTCGCGGATTCCAATCACCAGGAGGGCGGTCAGGGCCAGACAAATCACCATTGCGGGGAGGTTGAACACGCCGATGACGTGGGATCCGTCTGGCAGGCAGATGTGAACTCCGGGGGCAGCCGTGAGTCGCGGTGGAATCGTGATGCCCATCTCGCTCAGCAGGGTGACCGCATAGGCCGACCATCCGACCGCCACGGTCGAGGAGCTGAGCGAGTACTCGAGAACGAGATCCCAGCCGATTATCCACGCGACCAGCTCGCCCATCGTCGCGTAGGCGTAGGTATAGGCGCTCCCGGCCACCGGGATCATGCTCGCCAGCTCGGCGTAGCATAGGCCGGCGAACACGCAGGCGACTCCTGCGAATACCATCGATAGCGTGAGCGCCGGGCCGGTATTCTGGGAGGCGACGGTGCCCGACATGACGAAGATCCCCGCTCCGATCACGGCGCCGATTCCCAGCGTGACGAGGGCAAGCGGCCCCAGCTCCCGTCGCAGTGTCCCCGAGCCGGCCTCGGCCAGCAGCGCACCGATGTCCTTCCGAACGAAGAGCGACATGTCTTCTCCTGCAAATTGGATGCGTAATTGTATACAATACCGGTGCTAGAGATAACCGGTACCGGCGGAAGGCGCAAGAAGGCGGCTTCGCCGGCACCGGGCGGCGTTATATTGGCGACATGGTGCAGAGACGAGCTGCTGCCGCCAAACCGCGATCTCCGGTGGATCGGGGACGACGCGCTACTGGTGCCACCGAGCGAGCGAACAAACTCTACGACTCGCTGCGGAATCTCATTGTCCGCGGGCAGCTGGCGCCCGGGGCGCGAATCGTCGAAACCGAAGTCGCCGAGCGCTTTGGCGTGAGCCGGACGCCGGTTCGCGCCGCGTTCCAGCGGCTCGAGCGGGAGGGCTACGTCATCGCTTCGCCCACGCACCAGGCGCGGATGACCGTCGCGCCGCTCACACGCGAGGATGTCGGAGAGCTGCTCGAGATCGTGGGCGAGCTGGAAGGCCTTGCCGCCCGGAGTGCCGCGCGGCTGGATGAACCCGGGCGCGAGACGCTGGCGAAGGATCTGACGATGCTCAACGCCGAGTTTCGCCGTGCCGCGTCGGCCAAGGGCGCGCAGCCGGGGAAGCTCTATGAACTGGACGAGAGGTTTCACCGCCGCTACGTCGAAGCCGGCGCGGGATCGCGATTGCGCTCTCTACACGACGCCGTGAAGCCGCAGGCCGAGCGCTACATCAGGATGTATATCGCGCTGCTGCTCGACACGGTGCCGACCGCCGGGACCGAGCACGATGTGATCGTTGATGCGATCCGCACCGGCAACGGCGCCGCAGCGCAGCGAGCAGTGCAGACGAACTGGCGTCACGCGGCGGACCGATTGGTGCGCGCAATCGACGTCATGGGAGAGCAGGGGAACTGGTAAGTCCGGCGCCCGAGCTCGTCGTTCAGGGAAGTCGCTCCGGGCCCGCCCCAATTGCTAGGGAAGTCGCTCCGGCGCCTTCACTGATTTGCGCTCGATCGACTGCGCCGCACCAGCGCCCAGAGGCCGCGCGCCTTCCCCTTCGGTGAAAAGTCGGGTAAGAAAGCGCTGGCCTTCTCCGATGCGCTCCACCTCGACGGCGGTGGCCTCTAGCGCCTGCTCCATCCGAATCATCCTGTCCATCATCTCCCGCGGGAGTGCTGTAACCGCAGCGGAACTTCGCCGCCAGATTCTGCGCGCAAAGGCAACCGATAGCGGGAGGAACACGATCACCATGAACATTCCGCCGAGAACGTAGGCTTCGTCGGGCGGTTGATCCCTAATGATGCGAGGGGGCTCGACCACTGCCCCTGGAATGGCGGCACTCTTGGATATGTCTACCGCGTTGGAGGCAAGCATCCCGTCGACGGTTCCAATTCTCGAGTCGATCTCCGTCATCCGGGTTTCCAGCGGCTTTCGGTCTGGTGACCCGACCGGCACGTCCTCGAGCTGACTGACGATTTGCCTGCGGGTGCCCTCGAGCTCATCGAGCTGGTTGGTCAGCTCCCGGCGCTGCGCCCGGAATCCTTCGTAGATGGCGCTCGCGCTCGGTGCGGCCCGGCCCGCGGCAATCGGGGTGGGCGCCTTCGGAGTGGTAGCAATCACCTGGCCTTGAGCCTGGATCAATCTAGCCTCGCAGTACGGTACGACGGGTATCGGGCGTGGACCTATTCATAATCTACGGTTTCAGGCTGGGATTTTCTTCACTTCGAGTGAAATCTGCCTTGATTGCGAGCGTTGCCACTCGATGAGTCCCGCGACTGCGAGCCCCAACAACACGGCGTAGAGACCCGCGGACAACAGCAGGTGCTTTCTCCAGAACAGGATCACGTAGCCGACGTTGACGGCGATCCAGAGCCACCAGTTCTCGAGAATCTTCTTCGCCAGCAGCCAGTTGGCGACGAGACTCGTCGTCGAGAGGGCAGCATCGGCATAGGGCGCGGCGGCGTTGGTCCAGCGCGCAAGCCCCGCACCGACCAGGACTGAAACGACAGCCGTTCCCGCCAGCCAACTCAGGCGCCTAGGCCAGTCGAGAACCACAATCGGGGCCTGTCCCTGCCCGCGCGCTCCACCGCGGGCCCAGTACCACCAGCCATAGATGTTCTGCACTACGTAAATCGGCTGAAGCGCGGCATCCGCGTAGAGCCTCGCCCGAATGAAGACGACGAGATACGCGAGGATGCCCACGATCGCCACAGGCCAGCAGCTGATCTTCTCCTTGATCGTGAGGACGATGCCGATCAGGGTCATGACGACAGCGACGAGCTCGATCGGATTCATTGAGCGGCGAATGTAATTGAAATCGCCGGCGTCAGAGAGACTTCGACCCGCCCTCGATCTCGATGGCGGCGAGAATTCCAGGGCGTCCGTCACGATTGGCGAGAGCGCAATATTGGTGCTATTTACAATTCCGCACCAACGAAGGAGACTCGCGCACCGCGGTCAACCGTGAGGAGGCATTCGTGAAGCCGTTGCCTTTTGTCTGGCCCTACGCTCTCGTTTTCTGGGCAGTCTACGTCTGGGCGTTCCTGCCGGAATGGAAGGTTGTGCGGGGCGGTGTCGAAGGCGTCAAGAGCGCTGACTCGAAGGACGGCGGCTCACTGCGAGTGATACTCGGCGGAATGTGGATCGCGCTCCTTATCGCTTTTGGACTCGCATTCGTCCGGGCGTGGTCGTTTCCGCCGGGCGCTCGACTGCCGCTGTTTGCAGTCGGTGTCGTCTTGATATTTCTCGGCAGTCTTCTGCGACGCTACTGCTTCCGCACACTCGGCCAGTATTTCACCGGGGACGTGAGGGCGAGAGCAGACCAGCCGGTGATTCGCACCGGCCCGTATCGCTTAGTCCGGCATCCGTCGTATACGGCGGGAACGATGATGTTCATGGGAATCGGGCTCGCGCTGGGAAGCTGGTTCAGTTTTGGGCTGGTCACGATCGCCGGGATTGCGACCTACCTGTATCGGGTCATGATCGAGGAGCGCGCGCTCATTCAGGCTATAGGCGAGCCGTACCGTTCCTATATGAAAGACACGAAACGGTTCATCCCCTACATCGTCTGAGCGGACGACAAAGCAACTGACAGCACTTTGAGGCTCGTTCTTTGGCGCAGGTTTGAACTCAATAGTAGGCGCGAGATGTTACCGTATGATCACCATATCGGCCGCTTTCAGTAACGTTTTCGCAGGCTTGCGGCCGAACGGCCGCTGGTGCACTTAAGTGAACAGCTCGGATCGAGGAGATTACTCATGAGATATCCTTCAACTGCGTTCCTTTTGCTGTCTCTCTGCTCGGCGCCACTCTGGGGCCAGTCAACTCGCGGCGCGCCACCAACTCCGACGCCGGTTCCCGGTGTTCCGCGCCCTGTTCCGCGGGCGACCGCGCCTGCCCAGGCTCGACCGCTTCCTCCGATCAAGCTCGAGGATGAGTGGACGACGGCCCTGATCAAACGCGACACCCGCACTTTCGATCGCCTGCTGGCGCCGAATTTCGTGTACACGGAAGACGCGTCCGTAATGAGTCGCAGCGATGTGATCAAGAGCGTCACGGGCTCCGATCGTGTCGAGTGGGCGCGCAATGAGGGAATGAGGACTCACGATTTCGGGGATGTGCACGTGATCACTGGCGTGCTGCACCTCCGGGGGAAGGGAAAGCAGGGTTCGTTCGACCGGCGATATCAGTTCACCGATACCTGGCAACGCCGCAATGATCGCTGGCAGATCATAGCGGCGCAGGATTATCTGATTCCGAAGTAGTCCGCTGGAGAGAGGAGAAGCGATGGAGCGAGTCTTACGCGGGTGCGCCACGATTCTGCCGTTGATAGCCATCGCGGCATGCAGTGGCGGGAACAAGGCCGCCGTTGTCGACAGCACTTCGAGCGCGGATCCACAGGCGACGTCGAGCGCCGCGACGGGGACAGCGCTTGTGTCGGGCGCGCGGATCGCAGTCGCCCACGCGGGCCCTCCAGGCGAATGGCAGATGCCGGCCGGCGATTACGCGAGCTCTCGTTACAGCGAGCTCGCTTCCATCACTCCGCAAAACGTCGCGAATCTTCGCGTCTCGTGGGCGTTCTCGACTGGTGTGCTGCGCGGACACGAAGGACAGCCGCTCGTCGTGGCCAATACGATGTACATCGTCACTCCGTACCCAAACGTCTCGTACGCGATTGACCTCGCGCAAACCGGACAGCCCCTGAAGTGGAAGTTCCGGCCCGAGAACTCGCAGCAGGCGATTGGCAAGGCGTGCTGCGACGTGGTGAATCGCGGCGCCGCGTACGCCGATGGAAAAATTTTCTACAACCTTCTGGACGGGCACACCGTCGCGGTCGACGCGGCGACGGGCAACCAGGTATGGCGCACGAAGATGGGTGATCTCTCGCGTGGCGAGACGATTACGATGGCGCCCATCGTGGTGAAGGGGAAAGTCATCGTCGGGTCGAGCGGGGGCGAGATGGGAGTGCGTGGATGGATCGCCGCGCTCGATGCAGCCACCGGGAAGGAAATCTGGCGCGCCTACAACATTGGGCCCGACAAGGACGTGAAGGTTGGTCCCAAATTCAAGCCGTTCTACGCCCACGACCGGGGCAAGGACCTCGGTTCCACGTCGTGGCCGGGCGACACCTGGAAAACCGGCGGCGGCGCGGTATGGGGATGGCTCTCCTATGATCCGGCGCTCAATCTCATCTATCATGGCACCAGCAACCCCGGACCTTGGAACGAGAACCAGCGGACCGGTGACAACAAGTGGACGGCCGCGATTCTGGCACGCGATGCCGATACCGGAGAGATGGTGTGGGCTCTTCAGGTAACACCGCATGACATGTGGGATTACGACGCCGTCAACGAGAACATCCTCGTCGACCTGCCGATCAAGGGTCAGACGCGCAAAGTGCTGGTGCACTTCGATCGCAATGGCTTCGCATACACCATTGATCGCGCGACTGGAGAAATCCTCCTGGCCGAGCCATTCGTGCCTATGAACTGGTCCACGGGAATCGACATGGCGACCGGTCGGCCCAAGGTGGTCGAGACGAAGAAGACGGCGCAGGACAGGAACGTGAAGGACATCTGTCCGAGTCTCGAGGGCGGGAAGAATCAGCAACCTGCCGCCTTCTCGCCGCAAACGGGCCTCTTCTACGTTCCGACGAACAATCTCTGCATGGATTTTCAGGCGCGGGCGGTAACGTACATCGCAGGCACGCCATTCATCGGGGGCAACGCACCCGAGAAAGGAGGGCCGGGCGGCTATCGCGGTGAATTCATCGCCTGGGACGCGACGACCGGGAAAAAGATCTGGGGGATCAAGGAGCCGTACCCTGTGTGGGGTGGGGCGCTCGCGACTGCCGGCGGTGTCGTGTTTTACGGCACGCTCGACGGCTGGTTCAAGGCGGCCGATGCGCGGACCGGAAAGGTGCTCTGGCAGTTCAAGGTCGGGTCTGGCGTGGTCGGGAATCCGGTGACTTACACGGGCCCCGACGGGAAACAGTATGTCGCGATTTATGCAGGAATAGGTGGCGACATGGGGCTTCTTATCGCCGGAGATGTCGCGGCCAATCTCCCGTACGATGTTCGCGAGAGGGGAACGACTCTGCCCGACATCGCCAGATGGACGAGCTGGGGCGGCGAGCTGTTCGTGTTTTCGTTGTGAGCGCTGGAGGGTAACGACTGATGCGGCACTACAGGCGAAGAGCGTCTCTGATCTTGAGTGCGCTGTGCATTGCTATCGCGTGCCGCAACAATGCGGGAGCAAACAGCGATACATCGGCCGTCAGCGCATCGGCGTCTTCGACATCACCGGACGAGAACACCACGACCCACCTTCTGGTCGCGGGCGACAGCCTGCGCGTGATCGAACATCCGGAGAATCTGCCGGCTGGATTCCCGTTGCAAATAAAGCCGCTGCTGATCAGCAATCCCTACGAGGGGGACAAGCGGGCGATCGCTACCGGCGCACAACTGTTCGTGGGATACAACTGCCTCGACTGCCATGGGGCGGATGGATCCGGCGCAATGGGGCCGAGCTTTCAGGACGGGCGCTGGCATTTCGGCGGATCACCCGGCGATGTGTTCGAATCCATCTATCAGGGAAGGCCCGAGGGGATGCCGGCATGGGGGGGGCGCATCTCCAACGAACAGATCTGGATGCTGACAGCCTATGTGCGCTCTCTGTCATCGAAGGATCTGAGTACCGAGAATTTCACCGGCAAGACAGTGGAGCGCACCGGTCACTAAGGATCAAGAAAGCGACTAAAAGGATCAAGTAAGCGACTAAATAATGCAACATGAATCCTGGCTGTTATTGCCGTCGCGGTGGCTGAATTCTTGAGACGTAATTACGTGACGCATGACGGAATTGCGAAATTGGAAGAAGGACACTGAGGGATATCGTATGATCAGCAGAATCTGGCACGGCTGGACGACATTTGAAAACGCAGACAAGTATGAATTGCTGCTTCGCGCGGAGGTTTTGCCCGGCATTCATCGAATCACGGGCTACAACGGCGCTTATCTATTGCGGCGCGATGCCGCCAACCAGGAGATCGAGTTCCTGACGATCACACAGTTCACCGACATGGTTGCGGTAAAAGCATTCGCCGGTAAAGACTACGAGCGGGCGGTAATCGCGCCGGGAGCCGGAAAGCTCCTGAGCCACTACGATGAGCGCACTGCCCACTACGAGACGCTGCTCACGCCGGCAGAGGTGAGAGCGCTGGCCTCGCGCGCAAGCGGAAGGCACAGAGTTATCTAGGTCTTGTCGACTCCATCATCGCCGTGCGGTCACGAAGACGGCGGTGGCGGTGGCACGCCTCCAAACGCGTTGATGATTGCCAGCCCCATGTTGGCAAGCGTTAGCTGAGCTTCGTTGTCCAGAACCCAGCGCTGATCCTTGTTCTCCTTGGTCATCACGCAAGCAACCACACGGTTGCGCAGGTACCAGAGGCTGCACTCGGTTCGAACAGCGTCCGTCTCGCCATCCTTGTGCGCTGCTCGCGCTCCCTCTACGTAGCGCTGAAGCATGAAGTCCGTCGTGTTGTGCTCGAGGATGTCGAGCATCGCGGAGTCGGCAGCGGGATTCACCGCCTTGCCCAGCGCCATCAGCTCGAACAGACGCGCCATCTCGTTCGGAGTCGTCACGCCCAGTCCGTACTTCACCGAGCTGTCCATCGCGACGCTCGAGTTGCGGAGGAAGCTCTTCGAATGAACGCGGGTGTGCTGGAGCCCGAGCGAGTCCATCTTGGCCCAGACGCGCCGAATGATGATTCGGTCGAGCAGCAGGTTCGTCGCCGTATTGTCGCTGATCGTTGACATGAGCCACGCGGCGTCGTGAACCGTGAGAATTGTCCCGTTGTGAAGGAACTGGATGACACCCGAGCCCGGCACCTGATCGATCTTGAGCACAGTGAGCGGGTCGTCGAGCGAGAGTTGCCCCTTGGCCACCAGATCGTACACCGTCACCAGGATGGCGACCTTGATGAGGCTGGCTGTTGGAAATGTCTCGTCTCCACGCCTGTTGATGCGCGCGCCAGTTTCGAGGTCGATGACGCTATAGCCCACCGTGCCGTGATGCGCGTCCGCGATCGAGTCGAGCTTTCTGCGAAGAGCCGCTGTGTCAGCGCGGACAATCTGCAGGCGACCAACTCCTGCCTGACCAACGCGAGTTGCAGCACAAGCAATGACACCCGCGAGAAAGATCGCGGCGTAGGTGGTGAATACGCGTCGCAGTCCTGCGTTCACCGGCATCAGTTGGACGTCGAAGCTGCGGTCGCGGTGGCGACAGAACCCTCAGGATCCAATGTCTTCAGCACATCACGCCACGCGAACTTCTTCCCGCTGCCCCTCACCCAGTAGTCCATCCACGCCATCTCAGCGACCGACTTGAGAAGCTGATTGCGCGGATCGGGGATCCCGTG
>JADGQU010000339.1 GCA_017881545.1 Gemmatimonadaceae bacterium | reverse complement strand
CGACCGTGGAGTCGTATTCGTTCTGCTCGGTTCTCCGACGTACATTGGGCGGCAGCCGATCCGCACCGGAGAAGACCCGAATGACTCTTCCGGAATGAGCCGGTTCTCGCGCAACGACGTGGCGGTTCAGAAAACGCTCGGCTCTTCTCCCACTAACAATGCGACGCTCGACAAGATGACCGGCCCCGCGAATAACGCGCCCAACATGGCGTTGCGGTGGCGGGAGGTCTGGCATTATCGCAAGGAGCTTCTGCCGAAGAAGGTCCCGTACCAGCAGGTGGATTTCGAGTTCGTCACGCGCGAGGGCTACGGCGATAACGTCATGCAGCGCAATGCGGCCACTTTGAACGCTCTCGATGTAGCGCGCCAGGCTCTCCATAACCCAGCCGCTCCGTAGAGGAGGCCGTGAAATTTCCCCGGTTCCTACGCAGATGAATCGAGCAATGAGTCCATGGCGCGAGTGACGCGCAGAAGAACGAATATCTGCCGCGGCTCCTGGGCGATCCTCGTGGTTGCAGCGGCTGCGCTGTTTCTGTCTTGCGGTCGCGCGGAGACGCCCGAGTCAAAACGTGCACCCGATGCACAATCGCCGGCCGTCGAGAACGACGATGCCGGCCCGCGCACGCGTCGTCCCGAGGACAGGCCGCATCCGGTGATCTGGCTCGGCTTGGACGGGATCGACTGGGAGATTCTCGATCGGCTGTCTTCCGAGGGAAAGATGCCGAACTGGAGCCGCCTGGTCTCCGAGGGATATTCCAGTCGTCTGAAGTCCTTCATGCCGCTGCTCTCGCCGATCATTTGGAATACCGTCGCCACCGGCGTCGGGCCGGATGTGCATCGGGTTCTCGACTTCCAGGAAGTCGATCCGAAAACGGGACAAAAGGTGCCGATCTCCGGATTCTCGCGCGCGGTTCCCGCGATCTGGAACACGGCTTCCGCGGCAGGCAAGACCGTCGGCGTCGTCGGCTGGTGGGCGACGCACCCGGCTGAGGAGGTCAACGGCTTCTTCATCTCCGATCACGCGAGCCCGATTCTTTACGAAAAACTCTCTCTCTCCGGCGTCGCCTATCCCGCCTCGTTCGGATCTTTTGTAGGGCAGGTCGTCGCCCGCGAAGGAAGAGCGACGCCGAACGATCTCTCGCATTTCGTTGACGTTCCGCCGGCCGAAATCGCCAAGGCGCTGGCGAGCGGCGAAGGGATGCAAAACCAGATCGTGGCACTCGATCGGATCCTCTCCGCAACGCGCGTCTACCAGCGCATCAGCCGCAAGCTCTACGACAACAACCTGCCTGACTTGATGATGCTCTACGTCGAAGGGACGGACGAGATCGGACATGTGTTCGCTCCGTTCACGCCTCCCCGGCTGGAGTGTGTGTCGGATCAGGACTTCTCTCGGTATCACCGGGCGGTCGAGGTCTACTATGGCGTCATCGATCAGATGCTCGGGCAATGGATGCGCCGCGCGGCGGAAGATCACGCCACTCTGATCGTGAACTCCGATCACGGCTTCAAGTGGGGCGAAGACCGTTCGTGCGCGCGTTCTTCGCTGAATTGGTCGACGGCGGCCTACTGGCATCGATTCGACGGCGTTTTCGCTGCCTGGGGAGAGAGAGTCAAGCCGGGCAAGAGTTCGCAAGAACCTTCGATGTTCGATGTCGCCCCGACCGTGCTGGCACTTCTCGACTTGCCTCAGGACCGCCGGATGAGCGGAAAGCCGATCGTGGCAGGATTCGACGGCCTCGGTCCCGGAGTTCACAAGGATGTCTTCGCAACATTGACGGTGCGGCGTGTGCCGGCCGCGGCGATGTCGGCTACGGAGGCGAATGAGTACACCAAGAAACTCCTCGCGCTGGGCTATCTCTCCGGAAGTGAGGTCAAGGCTGTCGCGCCGACCGGGGGAGATCGCCCGGGAATGACCGAGGGCGCGTGGAACAACCTCGGGCTGTACTACCGCGAGACCGTCCACAATGCCGCGGCTGCCAAAGAAGCATTCGAGAAATCGCTGGAGCTCTCGCCCGAATACCACTCACCGATGTTCAACCTCGCGATTCTCTATCGGTCGCAAGGCGACGATGAGCGCGCACGGCAATGGCTTTTCCGTTCCTTCGCCGCCGGTCATGCAGAACCGGAGCGAACCCTCGCCACATGGATCGAGTGGTACGACGATAACCGGCCGGAGAAAGCTCTGCCTCTGCTGGAACAGGCGGTGGCGAGCTTCCCGG
Organism: Gemmatimonadaceae bacterium; assembly: GCA_017881545.1. Classification (GTDB taxonomy): domain Bacteria; phylum Gemmatimonadota; class Gemmatimonadetes; order Gemmatimonadales; family Gemmatimonadaceae; genus UBA4720. The sequence goes on along the minus strand of JADGQU010000339.1, from coordinate 1,340 downwards.
AAAACGAAGCGTTCACCCGCGCGCTGGCGATCGCACGCTTCAAGCGGAGGGACTGCTCGGGCGCGTACGCGGCGCTGGCTCCATTCGAATCGAAGACTTCCGACCCAGACACGCTGAACTCGCTCGCCCTCCTCCAGACCTGCTTAGGCCGGCGGCAGGAGGCAATCGCGCTGCTGGAACGTTCCCTTGCCATCAAACCGGACCAGCCGGGATCGATCAAGTCTTTGAATGTCTTGAAAGGCGGGTATCCACCGAAAGGGTAAAGGAACCAGATGAAAAAACGCTCCGTCGCCATTCCGCTCCTTTGCCCCTCGTGCAGATGGTGAGAAACACTCTTTGTGCTGCCGGCGAAAGTTTCGCGTAGGTTCGCTCAAATAGGGCGGTGAGCAGCTCATATCGACTGGAGATGATTCGCTCGATCGCGACTTGCTTCCCTTGGCGCGCAACGTTGGCGGTCCCCCCAATTTAGGTCCAGTGATTATGTTGGCTCGACCGGGGGATTCGTGTCCTTTTCTCCGGTGGCGGGCAGGCGCTGTGGGAAGGGCGGGAATCGCGCTGTTTGCGATTTCCGCGCTTTCCATAGCGCTTCTCGCAAACTCGCGCGGCATCGTTCCCAACGTGCCGTGCTCCCGTTCTTCGTTGTACTCCAGCGTCCAGTCGGTGATGGTTCGGCGAGCGTCGTCGAGGTCCGTGAACCAGTGCTGGTTCAAGCACTCGTCACGCATCCGTTGAAGCTTTCGATGTAGCAGTTCTGCACGGGCTTGCCCGGCTGAATGAAATTGATCTTCACCCGAGTGAGGACACCCACTGGTCGAAGGTATCGCTCGTAAACTCCGGACCGTTGTCGAGAGTCATCGACTCAGGATAGCCACCGTTCTCCGCAGCGAATGCATCGAGCCTCTCGGTCATCCTGGTCGCAGGAATCGACCGCTCGACGATGGTGGCCGCCTGGCGCGAACAATCGTCGACGACGTTACCGATGCGAAGGCGGCGGCTATCGGCGGTCGCGACCGACATGAAGTCCGCCGACCAGCGCTCGTTAACCCGCGTCGGTCGCGGCAGTTCGACTCGTGCTCGAGCGACGCGCTTGCGCGTTTGCTTCCGAATCTTCAGTCCCTCCTCGCGATACAGCCGGCAAATGCGCTTGTGGTTCACCACTGTGCCCGCCCGGCGAATCTTCCGATACAAACGCCAGTAGCCATGTCGGGGATAGCGTTCGGCTAGGCTAGTTCCCGCAGCAAGTGCCGCAACTCGTCCTGGGCGGGCGGCGGGCAACGTATCGGTAAGTCGATCTCGTGACGCGTGCCTTCCTGCAGCTCCGCCGCTCGCTGAGTCGATGC
>JADGQU010000338.1 GCA_017881545.1 Gemmatimonadaceae bacterium | reverse complement strand
AACATCGATCTCTCCGTGCTTTCGACCCAGGCCCAGGTAGATGCCATAAACAACTACCAGATTCAGAACCTGGGGCGTCTATCGACATACATGGTCGCACCCGAAACCAATTCTCCGTTTGGACAGACTGACCTTCTCGAGATGCGTGGAGCGATTTGGCAGCTCCTTCGGTATTCCGCCGATCGGAAGGGAGGATCGGAACAGAGCACGTGGTCCGCGCTCGTCAACACGACAGCGTCAGGTCAGGCGAATTTCAACGCTGTGTTCGGAGATATCATCACGATGTCACGTGATTGGGCGGTGGCCCAGTTCATGGATGATGCCGGGCTGAATGCTTCGGCAAACTATACGAATCCCAGCTGGAATTTTCGCAGCATCCTGCCAGTGATAAATCCGGGCAACAAGTTCCCACTGCTCACACGGCCGTTGCTCGGGACGCCTTTGAACATCGCCCTCGCCGGCGGCGGCGCTTCATACCTGCGCTTTAGCGTCGCCGCAAATGCACCGGCGACGATAGGCGCGACTGCTTCGGGACAAGCCGTCCCTTCATTCGTTGACTTCATTCTCGTGAGGACCCAGTGATCAGGCGGGCCTCGTTGGCATTGGTCCTCATCGCGCCGTGCATGGCGATAGCGACGGGTTGTCAGCGGCCCGCGCACACTTCGGCGGTCACGATTGCACCCGATTCTGTCGCGACTGCGCCGGATTCGCTCAGTGGTATCGTCTCGATTACCGGCACTTCGTTCGAACAGCGGCTTGTTCTTCGCAACGGAAACAGCGTCACGTCCCTGTCAGCCGCGACACCTGAATCCACCGCGCTGTCGCGAATGGGCGGAATAGAAGTCCGCGTAGTCGGGAAGCAAACTTTAAGCGCGTTCCAGGTAGATCACTTTACCGCGCTCAGCGTCGCGGGCTCGCCCGTCGCGGACGGAATCCTGAGAAACGACAATGGCCGACTCGCCCTCGAGACTACCCACGGCCGAATCCCGTTGGGCAACCCGCCGACGGCCTTGCGGGGTATGATCGGAGCCAGGGTATGGATCGCGGGACCGCTCGATACAGGGCCGAATAGCTACGGTGTGATCGCTCCACCACGGTAGGGCCCGCGGGACCACCGACTCTCCTGCCAGGGATGACGTCGCCACGAATCTGGTCCCCTCTCTTGACCGCGCATTCCCGGCCTCACAACATTGGCGCTCCCCGTGTCCGCGCGACGAAGGAGCAACGATGCCCGATCAAGACGTCCCCCGCCGAACCTTTCTCAAATTCGCCGCCCTCGGCGTCGCGGGCGCGGCCCTCAATAAACCCGACCCGTTCCACACGACGCTGCCGACGGGCCGTCGCGCCGGCCGGCTCGCCACGATCGACGATGCCGGCCTGAAGCTCGGCGTCGCCAGCTACTCGCTGCGGAACTTCTCGCGCGCGAAGGCCATCGAGATGACCAAGGCTCTCGGCACACCGTACATCAATCTCAAGTCGGTGCACCTGCCTTACGACGCGTCGCCGGCGGAGATCGCCGCGGCACGAGCGGAAGTGGAGGGCGCGGGGCTGCACATCGTCGGCGGCGGCATGATTACCTTCGAGACCGACACCGACGACGGCGTACGGAAGTACTTCGACTATGCCCGCGCCGCCGGCATGCCGGTGATGGTCAGCACCTGCAACCCGAGCGTGCTGCCGCGCATCGAGAAGTTCGTGAAGCAGTACTCGATCAAGATCGCAATCCACAACCACGGCCCCGAGGACCCGTACTTCCCTTCCCCTTACGATGTACTGAAGGCGGTGAAAGGGATGGACCCGCGCATTGGACTGTGCATTGACGTCGGCCACACAGTGCGCACGGGCACCGACGTCGTGCGCGCGGTGACCGACGCCGGCCCGCGCCTTTTGGACATGCACGTCAAGGATTTGCGCGATCTGAAGGTGATGGAGAGCCAGTGCATCGTCGGCGAAGGACGAATCCCGATCGCGGACGTCTTCCGCCAGCTGCGGGCGATTCGATATCCGGGCTATGTCAATCTCGAATACGAAATCGATGCCGACGACCCGCTGCCGGGAATGAAGCAGTCGTTCGCCTACATGCGAGGCGTGCTCGCGGGGCTCGCCGGCCACTTCGGCCTGTTCGATGGCGAGCGGCAGAACGCGGCGGCATCCTAGACGCCACCGGCGACCAACATTTGACCACACCCCAGCCTCCATCCCCCGAGCTTGCAGCACTCCGTAGCGAGCTCGCCCGGCTCGACGCGTCTCTCCTCGGGCTTGTCGCTCAGCGGCAGGCGATCGCGAGCGAGATCGGTCGCATTAAAGCCAGAGCAGGCCGCTCGACCCGTGACTTCGGGCAGGAAAAGGAGGTGATCGGGCGAGTGAGGAGCGTTGCCACCGGGCTCGGTCTCGATCCCAATTTCGCGGAGCGTCTCGCGCTGCTCCTGATTCGCGCGTCACTCACGATTCAGGAACAGGACAGAGTTCTTGCCAGCGCTGAGGGAGAAGGCCGGAAAGTCCTGATCATCGGGGGCGCCGGCAAAATGGGCCGCTGGTTCGCCCGGTTTCTGGATTCACAGGGATTCACGGTCGAAATCGCGGACCCAGCCGGCTCGGTGGGCGAGTTTCCACATCTGGACGACTGGCGCGCGTCGACGCTCGACCACGACATCATTATTGTCGCCGCTCCGCTCCGGCAGTCCGCTGCGATTCTCGAAGAGATCGCCGCGCGAAGGCCAAGAGGAATCGTTTTCGACGTGGGGTCTCTGAAAACTCCGTTGCGTCCCGCACTGAAAAAACTTGTCGAAGCGGGGGTGCTCGTTACCTCGGTTCATCCCATGTTTGGCCCGGATACCGATCTACTCTCCGGCCGTCATATCATCTTCGTTGAAGTCGGAATGCCAGAAGCCACGCGGCGTGCGCGTGATCTGTTCTCTTCGACCATGGCCGTACAGGTAGAAATGGATCTCGACGCGCACGATCGTACCGTAGCCTACATCCTCGGATTGTCACACGCCGTCAACATCGCGTTTCTCGCCGCGCTTGCCGACAGCGGAGAACAGGCGGAGAGATTGAAGCAGCTCTCGAGCACGACCTTCGACGCGCAACTCGAAGTGGCGCGACGGGTAGCCGGCGAAAACCCTCACCTTTACTTCGAGATTCAGTCGCTGAACGAGTACGGACTGTCGGCGCTCAATGGCCTGATGTCGGCGGTACAGCAGCTGAGGTCCGCGGTTCAGCGCGGGGACGAAGGTGAGTTCACCGCGCTGATGCGGCGAGGCGCGGACTATGTGGCGAATGTCCAGCCACGCTGAGGGCGTAGGCCCCGACGATGTCCCCAAGCCGAGGAGATCTCTGGTGATTGGCGGATTGCGTTGAGAATTACGCTTCGGATTCCCATGATCCCAGCCGTCGGCCCGTTAAAGCCACAGCAGATAAGCCGCGACTTTCAGGGTGCGATGCCCGCTGTCGAACCCGTGGCCTTCTTCGCCAGGATCATTCGAGACGGCCTCGAGGCCGCGCATTATCCGGAACACCAGCGCCTGATCGAGCTTCCTGACGACTGGCTCGTTCAACAAGTCGGCCTGG
>JADGQU010000337.1 GCA_017881545.1 Gemmatimonadaceae bacterium | reverse complement strand
CGGTCGAAGGAATCGGCGGTGGCATCACAACACGCAACGCGGCAGGAGACCTGAGGCGCGACGGCGAGCGATTTGACGGCGTGGGCAAGATGATCGACGTCCCCCTGCGAGGCGTCGCAACTGCGGCAGGTGCGCAGGTGCTGCTCGACGGCCGTCTGCTCGATCGGGGCGAGCTCACGGGTACGAAATGCATCGATCCGGGTCAGTACGTTTCTACATTGCATACGCCACCCCCTTTTGTTCCAGTGCATCCCTCAGCAGCTTGAGCGACCGGAACACTTTCCCGCGGAGCGCGGCCTCGGTCGATCCGACCGTCTTGGCGATCTCCGCGTACGACATCTCTTCCATGAACCGCAGCACGATGAGCTCGCGGGCGTCGACAGGCAGCAGAGCCATGGCCCGCCGCAGCAGCTCGACCTCTTCTTTACGCTCCAGCTCCGAGCCTTCCAGCGCCACGAACGGCCCGAGACGGCCGTCGTCGAACGACTCCAGCGGTTGCTCCAGCGAGCTGCGTTTCGAGCGGCGCTTGTTGAGACAGAGGTTGCGCACGGTCTTGAACAGCCAGGGCCGGAGCAGGAGCGCCGCGCATCGCGCCTCGTCGTACTGCCGGGTCAGCGCCTTGTGGGCGCGCATCATGGCGTCCTGCACCACTTCCTGAGCGTCGAAGGCGTTCTGCAGGATGCCGTGGGCGTAGGTGAAAAGCGGTCGCTCGAACCGGTCGATGAGCCGCTCGAACGCCCCCGGCTCGCAGCGATGAACCGCCACCGCCAGCTCCCCCCCATCAGGCTGGACGGTGACTTCGCCGCCGGTCCATGAGTTCTTCATGTACCTAAGAACACGGGTGGGCGGAGTTTCGTTCGGAGATCGCAATCGCCGTGCTCCCATGAACTATGACCGTCCGTGGGGATCCTATGGAGGACGGTTGCGCGCGGAGGCGCGCACCACAATCCAGCCCCGCGCTCGGCGCAGCGCGAGCACGGGGTCTCGGTCGGGATGTGAAGTGCGGCCGCGGAGGCGGCCGCCACAGGAGCTATGAGGATCGCGCTTCTGATTCGATTTGGACGGTTTGTCCCGGCCGCCTCCGCGGCCGGCAGATTGTCGACACCCTCGTACCCCGCGCTCGCGCTGCGCCGAGCGCGGGGCTGGATTATGGAGCGCGCCTTCGCGCGCATCCGGGCGAGGGCTAGTCACAGGTCGTATTGGGTTGCAGGCGATGCCAGCGCCGTGATTCTGAGCGACGCGAAGAACCCCAGCCTGGAATGCGCGACAGGAACGTCGACGCGGTTCCTCCGAGGGCGGTCGGTTGTGCGCGATCCGAACGCTTCCCGCCTGATCCACCAGCCAATGACGTCACCCGAATAAACTCAATCGCATGAAAACCGCACTCCTGTTCTCCATACTCATCAGTGCACCAACCTTCGCCGCCAACCCCCCCGCCTACCAACTGACCCACGCCGTCACCGTCGATCCCTCGTTCTCTCCCGACGGCGCCCGCATGGTCTACATCGTCGTCGTCGCAGGCAAGGAGCAGCTCTTCACGTCGGACGCCGATGCCACGAAGCCAGTCCAGATCACGCACGACGACTGGAGACACGAAGACCCAGCCTGGTCTCCCGACGGCCGCAAGATCGCATTCGTGTCGTTGAAGGACGGAGGCGAAGTCATCTCGCTGATGAACCCCGACGGCTCCGGCGTCGAACCTCTCACCCCCGCGGCCGTCCGCGCCATCCATCCCAACTGGTCTCCGGACGGCGTCACCCTGGCCTACTGCACCGACGACGACCTCAAACCTCCCGCCAAGAACGACTCCGAGATCGACGCCATCGACGTGGCCACCCGCAAAATCACCCGTCTCCTCACCGGCGGCATCAACACCTACCCAGCGTACTCACCCGACGGCAAACGCCTTGCCTTCCGCCGCATCCTCGGCGAGATGAATTCCGAGGTCTTCATCGCCAACGCCGACGGCTCCGACGCGAAGAACCTGACGAACGACCCCTCCTTCGACGGCTGGCCGAGCTGGGCGCCGGACGGCTCGGAGATCGCCTTCGCCTCGAACCGCCGCGCCAACTACCAGATCTTCGTGATGAAGCCCGACGGCTCCGACGTCCGCCTCGTCGCCAACACCGAAGGCCGCGCCACCGCCCCCATCTGGTCTCGCGACGGCCAGTCGATCTACTTCCCCAACTGCCGCAAAGTCGACCTCGGCACCGACTGCCAGATCTTCGTCGCCCCCGCCCCACATTGACGCCACCCCGAAGCGCGGCTATCCTCTCCCCCGCCCCGGAAATAGCGAGGCAGACCCGTTCGTTGAGACGATCCCACAGGCGCTTAGCTCAGTCGGTAGAGCATCACCTTCACACGGTGGGGGTCAGCGGTTCGAGTCCGCTAGCGCCTACCAAATCGCCCACCAACCAACGCCGTCGCACGAAAACTGCCAATCGCACTAGCGTTCTGCCATCTGCCTCAGTTCTCGCGTGAACTGGACTGCAACTTTGTCCCATGCCAAGTACTGTAACAGTGTCGTTCGCACTTCTGCAGCATGCTCAAACGCCCGCGCGCGGTCCGACAGAACTGCATCAATCGCTTTGGCCCAGCGCTGAATGGTGTCTTGTTCGGTTGGTCCCGGCTCCACGATGAGGCGGCGATGGAGAGTTTCGGGCAGATGTTCAACGAGCATATCGGCAAGACCGCTCCTGCTGGTAATCAGCACTGGCGCGCCGTGCGCGATAGCTTCAAGGCCCACTAGACCGAACCCTTCTGCCGTCGAGGGCATCAGCACGACGCTCGCCTGGATGAAATCTCGGGCGATCTGCTCGGGATCCGGCGTGTATGCGCGCAGGCGGACGGGAACTCCCGCCATCATGGGGCGCAGGGACTCGTACAAAACCGGCTCAGAGCCCGGTATCGCGCCTCGTGCAATGAACACCGGCTCACCGCCGTATCGTGTCTTCGCATTCTGGGCGAGCAGGCCAAGTGCTTTTGCGGCGCAATAGAGGCCCTTGGGTCGCGCATCCTCGAGACGACCGAGGACGAGACAATTGATGTCCATCGGCAGATCCGAAGGGTCCGCGAGAACGGCGTCGCGGCTCATTCCCGGGTCGAGTCGATAAGTGCGTGCTGCTGTTCCGCGTAACGCCGTCTTGATCTCGCGAAAGAGGCGAGGGCCGACACCAACGGTCAGATCGGCAATGGACGCGAGCTTAATCTCGAGCTCACGACGCTCCATGGCGTCAGCGAAGCGGTTGTCGCCGGCCTTGTCCGGGGCAATTTCCTCCGGTGAGACATGTACGAAGTGCACGAATAGCGAACCCACCCGGTAGCGACGCTGGACTTCGGCGGCAGGGCCCGTGAACCGGCTGTGCCCCAGGATCAGGTCGGGGTCCCAGTCCAACCTGGATGAGACGTACAGTCCGTAATGCTCGGTTGAACGGATCCCGATCACTTCGGGCGCAGGAACGAGCTTCACTCCGGCGGCTTCAGCGCGGGCGAATTCGGAAAGCGGAGTGGCCGAGGGTACGAGACAACGCACTTCATTCCCGGTGCTCGCGAGTGCGGTGCATAGCTCGCGGT
>JADGQU010000068.1 GCA_017881545.1 Gemmatimonadaceae bacterium | reverse complement strand
GCGTAGTGACGCTTCTCACTCTCGTACTCCACGTGGGCGGTCGCGATCGTGATGCCACGCTCCCGCTCTTCCGGCGCCTTGTCGATCTGGTCGAACGCGATTGCCGAGGCCAGACCTTTCTTCGCCTGGATCGCCGTGATCGCGGCCGTCAGTGTCGTCTTACCGTGATCAACGTGGCCAATCGTGCCGACGTTAACGTGGGGCTTCGTGCGATTGAATTTCTCTTTGCTCATTTCTTATCTCGCCTTTGCGGTGACTTTATTGATGATCTCTTCGGCCTTCGACTTCGGTACTTCCTCGTAGTGCGCGAACTCCATCGAGTAGACCGCTCTTCCCTGGGTCATCGATCTGAGCTTCGTGGAATAACCGAACATTTCCGACAGCGGTACCTGCGCGTCGATTACCTGCGCTTCGCCGCGCTGATTCATGCCGCCAATTCTTCCGCGCCGCGATGAGAGATCGCCGAGGACGTCGCCCATGTACTGATCGGGCGAGACGACTTCGACCTTCATGATCGGCTCGAGAATGATCGCGCCGGCTCTCTTCGCAGCTTCCTTGATCGCCATCGATCCCGCGATCTTGAACGCCATTTCGCTGGAGTCGACGTCGTGGTACGAGCCGTAGACCAGCTCCGCCTTCACGTCGACCATCGGATAGCCGGCGAGCACTCCACCTTCGAGCGCCTCGCGCATTCCCTGCTCCGCCGGCTTGATGAACTCACGGGGAATCGTTCCGCCGACGATCTTGTCCTCGAAGACAAAGCCTTCGCCCTGCTTCGCCGGCTCGATGTTGATCACCACGTGTCCGTACTGACCCTTACCGCCCGACTGGCGAATGAACTTTCCTTCCACTTTTTCGACGCGCTTCTTGATCGTCTCTCTATAAGCAACCTGCGGGCGGCCGATGTTCGCATCGACCTTGAACTCGCGCTGCATGCGGTCGACGATGATCTCCAGGTGGAGCTCGCCCATTCCGGAGATGATCGTCTGTCCCGTTTCCTGATCGGAGTGCACGTGGAAAGTCGGATCTTCCTCGGAGAGCTTCTGGAGCGCTATCGCCAGCTTGTCCTGATCTGCCTTGGTCTTCGGTTCGATCGCGACGTCGATGACCGGATTCGGAAACTTCATCGCCTCGAGGATGATCGGCGTGTCTTCCATCGTCATCGTGTCGCCGGTACGCGTGTCCTTCAGCCCGATCGCCGCGGCAATGTCGCCGGCGAGAACTTCCTGGATCTCTTCCCGCTTGTTCGCGTGCATCTGGAGGAGGCGTCCGACGCGCTCGCGCTTGTCCTTGGTCGCGTTGTAGACGTAGGAGCCGGAATGCAGAACTCCGGAATACACACGGAAGAACGTCAGCTTACCGACGAATGGATCGGTCGCAATCTTGAACGCTAGCGCCGCGAACGGCTCATCGTCCTTCGGGTGTCGCTCGGCCGGCTCGCCATTTGGCAGATGTCCCTCGACGGCAGGCACATCTTCAGGCGACGGAAGGAAGTCGACTACTGCGTCCAGCATCGCCTGCACGCCTTTGTTCTTGAACGCGGCGCCGCATAGCACGGGCACGATGAAGCCGCCCACGGTTGCGCTGCGAATGGCGTGTCGGATCTCGTCGTTTGTGAGGGGCGTGCCGCCGAAATATTTCTCGATCAGCGCTTCGTCGTGTGAGACGGCGGCTTCGATCACGTCGTGGCGGGCCTTCTCCATCGCCTCGCGATACTCTTCGGGGACATCCGTGATCTGGAACTCTTTGCCGAGCGACTCGTCGTCGAAGATGTATTGCTTGCGCTCGATGACGTCGATGTGGCCGGTGAAGGTTTCGCCGGTTCCGACCGGAAGCTGGACCGGATACGCATTCCTGGTGAGCCGATCCTTGATCATGCGCATACAGCGGTCGAAATCCGCACCGACGCGGTCCATCTTGTTGGCGAAGATCAGCCGCGGAACCTTGTAGCGATCGGCCTGGCGCCAGACGGTCTCCGTCTGCGGCTCGACGCCGGCGACAGAATCCAGAAGCGTGACGGCACCGTCGAGCACGCGCAGCGATCTCTCCACTTCGACAGTGAAGTCGACGTGGCCCGGCGTGTCGATGATGTTGATGCGGTACTCGATATCGTTGCGCGTCCAGAATGCGGTGGTGGCCGCGGACGTGATCGTGATGCCGCGCTCCTGCTCCTGCTCCATCCAGTCCATCGTCGCAGTGCCTTCATGCACCTCGCCGATTTTGTGGGTCTTGCCGGTGTAGTACAGGACGCGCTCGGTCATAGTCGTCTTCCCGGCATCGATGTGGGCCATGATGCCGATGTTACGATAGCGGTCGAGCGGGGTGTGGCGTGACATGATCCCTGGAAACTCTCTCTATAGAAGCGGCCCCAGCAAACAGCTGGAGACGGTGGTCTCAATTCAACAAAAACGCGGGTGGACCATGCGTCCCTGAACGGGACCGGTATCCATCCGCTGCCGCCGGGTGCACTCGCAACTGTTTCGCGGGTGGGGACTCGAGGCGCGCCGACCGCTTTTTAAGACGGTTGCCCGCGCGAGCGGGCTGAATCGGCGAGTAAATTTTGGTGTTCGTGCGGGCGCGTTAAGCTGCGTTCCGCCATAGCCTTGTAAAGGTATTCGGCGAAGAGGCTAAGTCAATGGGACCGGTATCGAAAAACTACGAGAAAGCACTTGTGGCAATCTCCTTTGTGTTGTAAAGTACTCTGTACTAACAACTGGACCCCATGCGCGTTGCCCCCGCCGCAATATCCTGGACCGCCGCCATTCTCACCTCAGCCGTGGGAACTGCCCTTCTCTTTTCCGCCGAGGCGGGGATCAACTGGCCAATCTGGGTCGCGCTCGCCTCCGTCTCAGTTCTCCTGTCGCGACTGGCAACCAGGAAGAAAGTCGAGGCCCCGCTGATCGTACTGTTGACCTGGGCCACGGTGCTCAGCTTCGGGCTCGCCACGAGCGACAACGCGATGATCCGGGCTCCCGTCGTTCTCAGCGATGCCATGCTCCTTGGTCTCGCCGTCCTCGTAATCGGCGCCGGTTCATGGAGTGAGCTGTCGGCAAGACTGCTGGCCCACGTGCCGTACCTTGCCCCGTTTCGTGTCTGGAGGGCAGCGTTGTACGAAGCGGCAGGCGCTCCACGTTCGATCTCTTCGCCTCGCGCCAGCTCCATTGTTCGGGGAGTTCTACTCTCTGCCCCTTTGGTGATCCTTCTTTTCGTCCTGCTCGGCGACGCGGATCCCGTAATTCGCTGGACCAATGATCGAATCACCGGCTGGCTGCCGGACTGGTCCTTCCCGCCACGGATGCTCTTCTTCGTCTTCCTCCTCTCGCTCACGCTCGGAGCCAACTCGATCGCGCTGCGACAGACCGCGGCGAATTTTCCTCCTATGCGGGTTCCTCGACTGTCGACGATAGGTGTGCTGGAGCAACAGATGATGCTCTGGAGCGCGAACGTCGTGCTCTGGCTTTTCGTGTTGCTGCAGATCTCCTATTTCATCCATCCACCACCGGCGTCGATGAATAGCGGGGTTACGTTCGCCGAGTACGCGCGGCGCGGTTTTGGAGAACTTTCATTCGTTGCGACAATCGTCGGCGCGATCATCCTGATTCTGGAATACACCCGGCCCGCTGACGCGACCGCTCCTGAACGACAGAAATTGACGCGGCTGGAGCTGGTGCTCCTTCTCGCCCTCGAACTGGTGCTCTTCTCCGCGTTCCACCGGGTAATCCTCTACGAGCAGGTCTATGGATTCACTACCGCTCGGGTGTTTCCCCAGGCTTACATGGTGGCCATGGCCCTCGCCTTGTTCGCGCTCGCGATTGAGGTTGCTCGAGGCTCAATCTCGATTTCCTTCGGAAGGCGCGTAGCGGAGATCGGGCTGGGGGTTTTCACGGTAATGGTCTTCTGGAACTACGAAGCCTGGATCGTCAACCGGAATATCGACCGCGCGTTGGAAACCGGAAAATTCGACGGGTATTACGCCAGTACCCTATCGGGTGATGCGATCCCAACCCTGTTGTCGCGACGGGGCGAGATACCTACGGTCGCCCGCGCCGATTGGGAAACGAGGCTCGCGTGCGTCTCGCCCCCGACAGAGCGTCGATGGTTTGAGTGGAACCGGAGTGTTCGCGCGGCTGATCGCGCACTGCGCACTTGGAACCGGCCGAAGTGCATCGATGATGGGCAGTGGAGCGAGCCTTCGAGGCGACCCTGACTACCCCAAATCGATCTTCGGCCGAACGAGCAAATAGAGGGGCCAGCTCAGCGCCAGAAGAATGAGCGAATAAACGCTGTTTCGGGTATCAGCCGCCACCGCGCCCACAAGGAAGGCGACGGAAAGTACGAAGACTCCGCCCGTCGTCCACGGATGCCCCTTCGCGCGGTATGGCCGAGGAGCATCGGGCTCTTTCTTCCGTAGTACCAGGAGACTGGCGAACGTCAGCACGTAGTTCGACACGAAAAAGAAAGCCGTGACTGCGAGCACGAGCTCAAAGGTTCCCGTGATCACCAGCGCGAGAGCGACAATCGTGCTGAGCAACAATCCCACGGATGGTGTCCCGCCGCGATTCACGTACTCCGCCGACGGCAGAAATCCCACCGCACCCAGCCGGTACAGAACGCGCGACGCCATCAACTGAAACGCGTTGACCGCGCTCAATAGCGAGACGATCATGATCAACCGCAGGACCGTGTCGCCCTTTGCTCCGAAAACTTCTCGGGCCGCCGAGCCTGCGACGAGCGGGTCGCCGGCCATCTTGGAGAGAGGCAGGACGTAGAGGAAGGCGAGATTCACCAGCACGTACAGAAGCCCAACCGCCACTACGCCTCCGAAGATGCTGCGCGGAATCTCCCGTGCCGGATCGCGCACTTCGCCCGAGAAGTACGTGATCGCGTAATAGCCATCGTACGTAAAGATCACCGCCTGCATCGACAGGACGAGCGCGGTGACGAGCGCGAATCCGCTCGGCACGGCGAGACGCGCGGTGTCGGTCGTCTGCACAGTCGGCCCGCGACCCCACATAAAGCATGCGATGATGAGAACGATGAATGCTCCGGTCTTCGCGATGGCGGTGATCATCTGCGCTCTGCTGCCCGACTTGACGCCGATCCACTGCAGCACGCCAAAGCCGAGAATGACCGCTAATCCAATCATCGAGGCCGCGCTCTTGTCCCACCCAAAGAGCAGCGCCGCGTATTCGCCGATTACGATTGCCGCCAGCGCCGCGCTGCTACATGTAGATAGCCAGTCGCTCCAGCCGATGACGAATCCGGCGTAAGGACCCAGACCGCGCCGGACGAAGACAGTGAACCCACCCGACTCCGGCATCATCGTGCCGAGCTCGGCCAACGTGTTCGCGCCGAACGCGGCGTACACCGCTCCCATCACCCACACACTCAAGAAGAGTGGCACGCTCGGCAAATGTTGAGCGATCTCGCCGGGCGTGCGCAGAATTCCCGAGCCGACGGTATTGCCGACGATCACCGAAACACCGAACACGACTCCGAGTACGGTGAGAAGGCTCCGCGCCGGTCGAGCGGCACGGGCGCTCGCCGGGTTTTTTGTGGCCGCGGGCTCTGTCACCCGCGATGCGTCAGTCGCGACGAGCCATTCGTGGCCGGCGGCCTGGCCATGAAGTCGGCGAGCATCTCGTGGAAATGGTGCGTGCCCACCTCCCGCCGCTCCGAGTACCGGCCACGGTCATAGAGACGCGACCGCACTCCGCGCTGCACCGACTCCACTACTTCTTCGTCTTCCATCTCGACGCGATGCAGCCCCGCGCCAACTCCGCTCTCGCGGAGCGCGGAATTCCACACGTAAGAATGAAACGCGACTTTCGTTCGGCCAGCCGCGAGGGGCGTCACGACGTTGAGCGACAGTCCCCACGGATAGAAATTGAACATGATGTTCGGGAACAACCAGAAGTAGAACGCGCCCACGCGCTCGCTGGCGTTGGGATGCCCCTTCGGCAGATCGAACGCGGGCTCTCCAGCCTTTGCGATTCCCAGCTGAAGATTCCCATAGCGGTATCTCTCGGTGCGATAGCCGGCGTAGTCGATCTTCTCCGCCAATGCCGCATGCACGTACGGGATGTGAAACTCCTCGAGATAGTTGTCGCAGTAGAGCGCCCAGTTGGCGTTGATGAGATAGTCCTGCGATGTCGCGGTGTCGCGCGCGAACTCATCGAGCGGCATGAACGACACACGCTCACGCACCGGCGCGATCCATTCGTCGAACGGCATCTCGGGAGCGAGGCCGCTGAAGAGAAGCGGACCGAAACGCTCGAGCGGCAACTGAGGAAGATTGTCCTTCTCCGAGGGAAAGCCCACCGTCGTGTCGAACTCGGGCATCGACACGAACTTGCCGTCGAGCGAGTACTTGCGTCCGTGGTATCTGCAGCGAAGCGACCGCGCGTGTCCCTCGCCCTCGACCACGATCGCGCCGCGATGCGTGCAGACGTTCGACAGGCAACGCACCGCGCCCTCGTCGTCCGAGGTCAGAACGAGCGGCTCGTTGAGACAACCATCAAGCAGTGTAAATGGAGCGACGCGTCCGGGAGCTTTGACACGCGCGGCATCGCCAACCCACTGCCAGCTGCGCGCAAAAACGCGATCCTTCTGGAGCTCGAAGTACTCCGGGTCCGAGTAGACGCGAGCAGGCAGCGTCGAAGCGCGGCGAATGTCCTTGTCGATCTCGAAATCGCGCGGGGCCATTCCGCGAATTTAGTCCCGGACAGTACTCACGCTAGAGCGAGCCATTCGGGTTTGAACTGCAACTTATGACTATCGGCCAGGGGCGTCGGCGGGTCGGCAATGGGTTGCGTGCAAAACTACCCCTGAAGAACTGCCACTCCAGTGAGAACTGCGATGATCTGTCCGATGATGACATCGCCCGGGTAGTGCACCCCCAGGAACACCCGCGACATCCCGATGCCGACGGCGAGCACGACCAGCGGTAACGCCAGCGACGGGTAGGCACTCGCGTAGATGAAAGCGACCGACATCGCCGCTGCCGCGTGTCCCGAGGGAAACGAAAAGCGATCGGGCTCAGCGATGAGCGCCGTCGCGGTGGTTCCGCGCGACGGACGTGGTCGTCCAACCGTGCGCTTGATGACCTGGACGATCAGGTGTGACAACATGAGCGTCGCGAGCGCGTGCCGTCCTATGTCCGCGGCCGCCCCGCCAATTAGAAGGGGCAGTGTCGCCGCGAGAATGGTGCAGGTAGCCCCGCCGGCGTTTGTGAGGAATTTCCAAAATACACGTGCAAGGCGCGACGAATCGGCGAGCGCGCATCGGTGGAACAGCGTGCGATCGCGCGCGCCCAGATTGGACAGCAGTATCGTCGTGCTGATCATTGTCAGCTCGGGTTCAGAGGTAGCGGACCGAGAATCGGGTGTAGCATCCGCACCCAATCGTACCATTCGTGTGTCATCGTTAGACAACGAATGCACCTCGACTCTGTAACGATGCGCCCGGAACCCGTAAGTGCCGACGCTGTCATCGTTTATGTAGATCAATACACAGTCGTGACCAATCGCGGACAAACTGGTTACGATCCACAACTACCTTGTGTTTAGCCCTTCATGGACTTCCGCGTCTGCCGTCGAAAAAAGGTCTGGCACCAGGTGTCGTCTATTGCACCGATACTTATCCGCCACAGGTAAACGGAGTTTCCGTCGTCACCGCGCTCGCCGTAGCGGGCCTGCGGGCTCGCGGTTGGAGAGTCGCGGTCGTCGCGCCACGGTATCCAAGAAATCCGCCGTGGCGCGTCAGGCAATTCGTCAACGATTTCGGAAACCCTGACCTGCGTGTAGCGTTGCCGAGCGTCGCGTTCCCGCCTTACCCGGACATTCGCCTCGCGGCTCCAGCGTACGGACGCATCGCCCGAACCGTGAAAGAGTTTCAGCCCGACCTCGTTCACTGCGCCACCGAGTTCATGATCGGACGCCTGGGTCAGGTCGCAGCCCGCCGCGCCGGACTTCCTCTGGTTTCATCCTACCATACGGATTTCAGTCGCTATACCGAGGCGTACGGGGCTCCGTGGCTCAAGAGCACTGTCTCCGGTTACATCGCTCGCTTTCACGGGCGCGCATTGCGCACGTACACCCCCTCGCAGATGGCGCGCGCGGATCTGCTCGCGCTTGGACTTCGGGACGTCGAGGTGTGGGGTCGCACAGTCGATACAAAGATCTTTCACCCGTCCCGAGCCGATCCCATGCTCCGTCTCCTGAACGGATTGGAGCGCAAGTTCATCGTGCTCCACGTCGGACGCCTCGCGGCCGAAAAGGGAGTGGAGCGGATTCTGGACGCGTTCCGAATCGCTCGAGGGCTACTCCCTGCGGGAAGCTTGCATCTCGTCATCGCCGGTGGAGGGCCCGAGGAGCCTGCGCTGCGCCGTGCCGCATCGCCGGACGTCACCTTCCTCGGCGTTCTGGATCACAGGCACGAGCTGCCGCCACTCTACGCGAGCGCCGACGCATTCGTGCTCACGTCGCTAACGGAGACCCTCGGCCTCGTCGTCCTCGAGGCGATGGCCAGCGGACTTCCGGTGATCGCCACACCAGCGGGCGGAGTCGCCGAGCACCTGCGGCACGAAGAGAACGGGCTCGCCTACCCGGCCGGCGACGTCACCGAGATGGCGCACGCTATCGTGCGACTCTGCATGAATCGCCACCTACGTGACAGGCTCGCCATCGGCGCTCGGCAAACCGCCGAAGGATTGGACTGGGAAGGAGAGCTCGACAGGCTCGATGCCAGCTACCGCGAGGTGTGCGTCGCGCACAATGCCCGGGCCCGACTGCACGGAGCCGGAATCCGTCCGGTGAGTACGGTTCCTCGCTCGGCTTAACTACGAACGGACGACTACCTGCCGGTGGCAGCTAGTCTGCAGTCGCAGTTGGTCAGATCTTACAAATCCCGGAATAAGTTTCCGGTCTGCGGTCGCGATAGAACTGCCAGACATTCCTGACCTCGCGGATCTTATCGAGATCCAGCTCCGCCGTGATCAGCTCGTCCTTGTCGCGCGACGCCTGCGCCACGATCTGTCCGCGCGGATCACAGAAATAGCTCTGCCCGTAAAATTC
>JADGQU010000336.1 GCA_017881545.1 Gemmatimonadaceae bacterium | reverse complement strand
ATGTCGGCACCCGGCTGGATCAGGTGCTCGCCGGCCGCCCGTTGACCGCGCATGCCCCCCGAGATCGTCGTGTCCTCCGCGTCGTGTCCACCATGCGGGAGACGGCCCCGGCAGACGCCAGCTCGAGGCCCACCGGCGGGGACTCGAGCTGCATGCGTGGTTCAACCCGTATCGCGCTCGGCATCCGTCGGCGAGATCAGCGCCAGCGCCAAATCATATCAGCGTCACGCACCCGGAGCTGGTGAAGAAATACGGAAGCATGCTCTGGATGGATCCGGGAGAGCCGGCCGTGCGCGATCAGACGGTCCGCGTGGTACTCGACGTGGTTCAGCGGTACGACATCGATGGCGTTCACATCGACGACTACTTCTACCCCTACAAGGAAAAGGATCGGCGCGGAAGGACAATAGAATTCCCGGACGCGAGCAGCTTTCGGAAATATCTCAGATCCGGCGGAAGACTTCCGAAGGATGATTGGCGCAGGGCCAACGTCGACAGCCTGATCTACCAGGTATACGTCCGGATCAAAGCAGCAAAGCCATGGGTGAAATTCGGAATCAGTCCATTTGGCGTGTGGCGTCCGGGAAATCCCCCGGAAATTGGCGGCTTTGATTCGTACGCAGAGCTTTATGGCGACTCGAGAAAATGGATTCTGCTTGGATGGGCGGACTACTTCACGCCGCAGCTCTATTGGCCGACCTTCCGTCCCGATCTGAGCTACGCCGTACTGCTGCAATGGTGGGTCGAGCAGAATGCGAAGGGCAGGCATGTCTGGCCGGGCAACTATCTCGACAAAGTCACTGGTACTCCGACCGGATGGCCGGCGCAGGAGCTGCTGGATCAGATCGCACTCACCCGTGCACAGCGCGGAGCGACGGGAAACGTCTACTTCAGCATGCGCTCGTTCATGTTCGGAAGAGACAGCTTACCCGAAAAACTCGTCGCCGGGCCATACGCGAACAGAACGCTGGTACCGGCATCAACCTGGCTGGACAGCGTTCCGCCTCTCACTCCAATCGTGCGCGCTGGTCGCGACCCCGTGACAGGCGTGAGCTCAGTGTCGCTCCAGCCCCAGGGTACGGAGGCGACGTGGCTCTGGTTGATCAGGACCCGGGTTGGTACGGACTGGACGACCGAGGTTCTTCCAGGGCTCCAGCGTTTCTATACTATTCCGCGGATTGCCGGCGGGGTCGCGGCGGATGAAGTGGTAGTATCCGCCGTCGATAGAAGCGGCAACGAAAGCGCTCCGGTAATAATGGGACTGGTGACCGGTCCCTGAAAAACAAAACTCCGCGCTGAGATGATACTCAGCGCGGAGATAGATCAGGATCCTGCGAAAATCCTATCGGCATTTCGCCCTTCCGTCGCCGAGACAAGACGCGATTGGATTCCCGCTCAATTCACCGTGATTTGCTGTATCATGCCGTGCGCAAAGTGCGGCTTTCCATCCTTTGCGTCGGGCACGAAGCAGATGAGGGCGTAGTTGCCCCGATCAAAATCCGCTGTGAAATACTCGGACATTCCGGCGTCGATGTCGGCGATTCCACCCAGCGCCTTTCCGGGCGGAGGACCTTGCAACTTCTCCATCCACTTCATGAAATCTCCGGCACTGACGCCCGGAGCGAGCTCAACGAGCTCGATCTCGTGGTGCTGCGCGCTCGCGTTATGGACACGAATCGTGTGAGTTCCCGCGCGAATGGGAGATGAGAGCTTGAAATTGTAGTCTACAAGCGTCGCGGTGATGTCTGCCTTGGGCGTGGCAGCAGCGACCGCACCCTTGGCCGGCTCCACCCTGAGCCCCTTGAGCATTCCCTTCATGAAATGCGGTGGCCCGCCCAGGTCTACGAAGCAGATCAACGCGTAGTTGCCCGGTTCGAGCATCATCGTCGCGTTCGACTCGATACCCGGAGATGGAGCGTTCGGCCCACCAATTTCTTTCACCCAGGCGGGCAGCGGTCCAGGATGGGCCAGAGCGGCGAGCAGGTCGTCGACCGTCTTTCCGCCCGAGAGCCTCAGGATCGCCATGTGGTGAAACGAAGGCCCCTTGTTCAGGAATCTGAACTCGGTGAGACCGGCAGGAATCACGTCAGGCGCGTCGAACTTGAAATCCTCGCCCGAGACCCGGACGACTCTCGCCCTCGCCCCGGGCGCAGAAGCGATTGCCTTCACCGCGGCGCGCAATTGGCCCTCCGCGAAGCTGCTATTGAACGCGAGCGTGGCGACTGCCACTGATCCCACGATGAGACCGACGACCGTCTTCCGTGATGCCATGAACGAACCCCTCCGTTGACTGTGTCCGACCGGTAAGAGGACACATTCTGTCGCCCCACTGCTCAGCTGTCAACAGGGATTCGCGACTATTTGTCCTCGCGCTTGAGGGAAGCGGAGTTGATGCAATAGCGCTGGTGGGTCGGCCCGGGGCCGTCGTCGAAGACGTGCCCCAGGTGGGCATCGCACTTGGCGCAGAGAACCTCTGTGCGCCGCATGAGGAGGCTCCTGTCCGATTCGGTTCGGACGTTCTCGCTCGCGACCGGCTCCGTGAAGCTGGGCCAGCCACTGCCGGAATCGAACTTGGCATCGGAATCGAAGAGAGGCGCGCCACAACACACGCAGGTGTAGGTGCCTGGCTTCTTGCTGTCGTGGTACTCCCCGGTGAAAGCGCGCTCGGTGCCCTTTTGGCGCGCAATGCGGAACTGCTCCGGGGTCAGCTCCTTACGCCACTCTTCCTCGGTTTTCTTGATCTTGTCGCTCATCGTGTCACTCTCTGACCATCCATCAGGTGTGATCCCACCCTCAACACACGGCGGCTCGCGGGGCGGTGCATGGTATCGTAAAAAATACACCGCGTGTGGAATATCGGTGCGCCGCATCCTACCTTGTGCTCAACCATATGAAACGCCCATCGAGAGCTACGCTCCTGTTGATAGGCTTGGCGGCCTGCGTCCACAGCGCGAGCATCCGCCAGGAGCGGCGCGTCAGCTATTGGGAAGCGCTGGCCGAGCTTTATCCGAAGGACGCGATTGCATCTGCGCGCACGCCTTCGGAAAAGGAATTTGCCGAAGCTCTGGGGAATCTCATGTCCGGCGAGCTGGAACTGGCGGAGCAGCGCTTCGGAGTGCTGCGGAGCACAGCGACGGATTCCATTATCCGCGCCGGCTCCAGAGTGATCTACACGGCGACGCTCCAGTATCAGGAGAAATGGGAGGTGCTGGCCGCGCTGAAGGGAGAGCAATCGGAGCCGAAAGCTGATCGCGCCGACAAGGCGAGCATTGAGCTGTGGGCGCAAGCGTTCAGGGGCATTCCGCGGAAAACGTACACCTTTCGTTCGAGCACGGGTCGCCTGCCTATGACGATGTCGGCCGTGGGAACTCCCCTCGTCCCCGTCAGAATCGGCAGGAAAGTCTACAACTTCTGGCTGGACACCGGTTCCAGCCTGACCATGCTCTCGTCGGATGTCGCGCGCGATCTAAACATCACGCCGCTGGTGCCCGATACCCTGGAAATCGTCACCAGCACCGGCAGGGTGAAGGCAAATCCGGCGCTGATTCCCCAGCTCGAGATCGGCCAACTGGTGGTTCAAAACG
>JADGQU010000335.1 GCA_017881545.1 Gemmatimonadaceae bacterium | reverse complement strand
GTCGACGTCGGCGCCACCAAGATCGAACATCTCGAGAGCGCCGTTCGCGCGCTCGACGTGGAGCTGAGCGAAGACCAGATTCGGGCCGTTGAGGAGCCATACCAGCCTCACCCTGTCCGCGGCCACTGAGATAGTTGAACCTTTCGCGTCGGCGCGAACGGAGACGGCCTGAATTGTGAGTGGCGACTGATGGTGGAAGATCCAGCGACGCCTGGTGGCGGCTCAGCCCGTCCCGATATTTCGCGCCAGTCTCCCTGGCGCCTTTTGGGTCGTGCGCTCCTACTCCTGTGTCCGAACTGCGGTCACCGTGGCCTGTTCACCGGATTCTTCGAGATGAAGGAGCGCTGTCCGAACTGCGGAATCCTGCTCGAGCGCGGTGAATCGGATTACTTCATCGGCGCGTACACGCTCAACCTCGTTGCAGTCGAGATATTGCTCGCCGGGACATTTCTCATCGTAGTGGTGGTGACCTGGCCCAATCCGCCCTGGGATCTTCTGCAATACGGCGGAGTCGTGCTCTCGATTCTTGGCGCCGTGCTCTGCTATCCGTTCGCCAAGACGACGTGGCTCGCTGTCGATTTGATTTTCCGGCCGCCGAAACGCGAGGATTTCATCACTCGAGTCAAATAGAAGTGTGCTGAGCTACTCTCCCGCACCGCGATAGTTCTCGGACGGTGATGGGAGGTACGCGACGCTGACGTCGATTGGCAGTCTGACGCCGTTGTGGGTTTCGACGACGTCGAGGACACCCTGCCAGACCTGCGCGAACGCGTGGCCGACTTCAGTGGGTGCCTTGTCGATAGCGAACCCGCGCTCGCTCGCAATCCAGAATGGAGGATCACCGGAGACTCCGGCTGCTGCAAGCACCTGCTTCACATCGCCGTAAATGAGATCCGCGTTGAAGCTGTGAGTGTAGTACGCCGGCCGGAAGCGTCCGTCCTCGACAACCCTCTTCGTCCACGCTTCATAGTATTCGCGCATTGCCTTCGGCACCGATTCCATTCTCTCGATGTCGAGAAAGATCACGGTGCCCCTCGCAAAGCCCTCGGCCGCGGTTTTTGCGATCGCGTCGTTCGCATCGGCGGTGCCACGCTCGCCGCTCACGAACTGCGCCGAGCAGCTCGAGCCTGGAGATGCGCGCGGGACTACCAGCACTTTGACGGGAACGCGCTTGTTGACGTAGCTCACAACGCGGTTGCCGTTGCGCGTCTTCACCTGCCGAACCCGCTTGGTGATGTAGCGGGTGACCGAAACCTTTTGTCCCGGGGTTCTGCCCCACGTCTGCTGACCGACGTAGATGACCGCCATGCCCCAACCCATGTTGGAAAGCGTCGCCCTCTTTCCTTCCCAGGAATCATCGCCATGACAGGGCGCGGACAAATAGTAGCCGACCCATCTGTACGGCTTGTCGGCCGTAAGCCACGCTTGCATCGCATCGTCCCCGGGATAAGCGAAGGTATCGAAGCCGAGGTGGGGGCCTTCGTCCGAGAGGTCATCGGCGATGCGGGACGACGCGGTCTCGACGAGACCGCCGATCGAGCTGAGGGAGGGGGGCCCGACGGGGGAGCCAGTGCTCACGATAAGTCCAGCTGTGAGCAAAGCCAGGATCGAGCGCCATTCCAATTTTGGCATATCGCGTCTCCAGGCTTGAGGTAGCGGGCTCACTCGACCCGTGTGACACGCACGACCGCGCGAGCGGCCCAAGGGGGCTTCCCGCCGAACACATATTTGACCGGATTTGCTGCCACTTGTTAAGGCAGAAATCGCTCCGTAGTCATTTGGTCTTACCCGGTCAGCTCAGATCGGTGCTTTGACCTCAATGCCTGTCCGAGAAAGGGGACAATCATACGTTTGCGGCTGAGGCTGGTGAGGCTAAGACCCTATGGATCATTGGCTTAGCGGCTTGGCACGGGCTGGTCCTCCTAATGCCTTACTAAGGCCCAACCTCTTCAGTGGAGTCGCTTATGCACCTGCGACGCGTGATAGGTCTCTCTGGAGCCCTATCGTATTTGACACTAGCCGGCGGACTTGCCGCACAGGTTGCCGGCGGTGTCGAGTTTTACGGAGCCCTCGATAACGCCGCCCCGATCACCAGAACCATTGGGGGACTCTCCCTCAGCGTGGGCACGCCTTACGTGGGAATTCGGGGCAGTGGTGGTCTGGGAATGTCCTCGCTCACGGCCGACACTTTTGGTGCCGCTCCAAACTCCACCAAGTTGGTCTGGGCAACGAACGCCGATCTCATTTTCGGACCCGTAAATGCCCGGCTCGGCGAGGGCATCATGCCCTACGCGTTCGGTGGACTTGGGCTCGAGAGCAGCGCCCAGCCGACGGTCTTCACCGACGCCATCCGCACCTGGAGTTACGGAGGCGGGGCACAGCTCGCTCTTGGCCGGCTCTTGTCGATCAACGGCGAAGTCCGGTCCCGCCACCTGGCGGCGCCGGCATCTCCTGCTGACTCCCAGTTTGTGCGCGCACTCGAATACCGCGTTGGAATCGGATTCCATTTCGGCGGAGGCCGCTCGCGTTCCTCGGTCTTTTCGAGGCGCACCGCGGACTTACCTCCTCGTGCTCCGCTGCCGACCCGGACGTCTCGGACGACCTGGCCCGTCAGCACAACCTCTGCGAGCGGAGCCGCTCGCAGAGTAGTGCCGACAGCAGAACAGTACATCGGCGTCCCATATCGTTACGGAGGGACTTCACCGAAAACCGGATTCGACTGCTCCGGATTCGTTCAATACGTCTACGAGATTCAGGGAGTAGATCTGCCGCGCACTTCGCGGCAGATGGCGGGAACGGGCATCGCGGTCGAGCCGTCGACTCGGTCTCTTGTCGTCGGCGACCTGATGCTGTTCTCTCAGGGCGGGCGGATCAGCCACGTCGCGATCTATGCGGGGAACGGCCGGTTCATTCACTCTTCATCGAGCGGCAGCGGAGTCCGCTATGACGATCTGGGGACCAGCCGAGGAAGGTGGTTCGCGGAACATCTCGTCGCAGCTAGACGAGTGGTGAGTGATGGTCGCATACTGGCCAATGGATTCGCAGGCGTGTCAGCCCTCGCCTTCGACCGCCTTGATCCACCCGACAGCGCGCCTCCCCCATCCAGATGATCAAGCGAAAAGGAAGGGCATCTTCGACTGGGCCCAGCCTAGCTCGGCTCAGGCTTCCGACGATGCCGAGGGCGTGATCCCGCACGTCCGTGCGGCCGGCCGAGATCGTCGGGCAGCGAATCGTCATCGCCGGCTCCCAGCCAGCGCAGCACACTCTCGATTGCGGCGTCGTCAGTGATGCGCGTTCGAACGCGCGCGGGCGTAACTCCGAACACACTCACCCAGTGCTCCGAGAAAATACGAGCGGCTTTGTATCCCAGCTTGATGGAGACATCGAGCACCGAGTAGCCGGGATCACGCAGGTAGCCGAAGCCCCGCAAAACTTTCGCGGCAATGAGAAGGCGCTTCGGTGACCCGAGTTGGGCCGAGTCGAGGTTCCGATAGACGCTCACGATGGCGAGGCCCGCCTCCATGCCGAGGTCGATCGCACTGGTGTAGCGGTGCGGCTGGTCGAAGAGATTTTCCACCGCGACCGAGAGCTGCCGGGGAAGTTTG
>JADGQU010000067.1 GCA_017881545.1 Gemmatimonadaceae bacterium | reverse complement strand
TCCTCTGCCGCTCTGTTCGCTGCATCGTGTTCGCCTCCGCCGTCGACCCAGGTCGGGAGGGGAGGGACCATCATCGGTATTGTTTCCCCGGGTATGGGCCCCGCCACGGTGGTCTTCGGCCCGCCCATGTCTCCCACCACCGGTGCAGCCGATGTGACGCTCGGCCTCACCCGCGATCCGGCCCTCGCTGCCGCCATCGGCGACATCTCCGCGTCGGAGATTCGAGCAACGGACTCGACGCTCGTTTCCTTCGGCACCCGCCACGCGATGAGCGACACGCTGAGCAGCAGCCGAGGCATTGGCGCGGCGCGCCGCTATCTGTTCGGCAAGCTGCAGGGGTACAGCCAGGCGTGTGGCGGATGCCTTCGCGTGGAGTACGATCCGGCAATGATGGAGATGCGCGGGCACCCGGACCACCCGATGGTCAACATCGTGAATGTGCTGGCCTGGCTGCCGGGGCGGGACACTACAAGGGTCCTGGTGATGGGCGGGCATTACGATTCGTGCATCTGCGCGCGCACTGATCTTGGGCCGCTGGCGCGATTCGAGGCGACGCAGGACGCGCCCGGGGCCGACGACGATGGCTCGGGCACTTCGGCTATCGTCGAGCTCGCGCGGATATTCTCGAAACATTTTCCGCACGGGCTCGAAGCATCGGTGATCTTCGTTGCCTACTCCGGCGAGGAGGAGGGACTATACGGCTCGACGCACCTCGCGCAGCGATTGCACGCGGCAGACTACAAGATCGTGTCGGCATTCACCGACGACATCGTGGGCAACGTAGTCGCTGACGATGGCAAGGTGGACTCTACCAGCGCCCGGATTTTCGGCGCGGAGCCGGAGAACGGTCCGAGCAGGGAGCTCGCGCGCTACGCCTGGGCGACGGGAACGATTTATAACCCGACGTTCCAGATTCTCCCCGTGTTCAGGCTCGATCGCATCTCTCGCGGAGGAGACCACAGCCCGTATGTGAGTCTTGGCGATCCGGGGCTTCGTTTCACGGAGCGGCTCGAGAACTACAAGCGCCAGCATCTGCCGACCGACGATTTCGCGCACGTGAACTTTGGTTACGTCGCGAACATAGCCAGGCTCAACGGCTCCGTCGTCGGAACGCTCGCCAACGCTCCGGCTCCCCCCGCCGCACTCGCGCGTCGCGATCAGGCATCGGGCGGACAGAAGTGGATGATCACCTGGCGGCCCATTCCAGGGGCGGCAACCTACGAAGTTCTTTTCCGCCGCACCTTTTCGCCGACGTATGAAAAGATCTATCAGGCTGGGGACACGACCGCGTTTCTTCTTCCCGACCAGCTCGACGATGGGTGGGCAGCGGTTCGCTCCGTCGGCTCGAACGGGCATCGCTCGCTCACGAGCGCGGTCCCCCCGCCCTGCCCGACCCTCTCCACGCGGGCGGATTCCGTGGCGGCCGGCGACCTCATCAGGAATTGCATCCGCGCTCCGGGACGCTAACCGCAAGCACGCGGCGAACATACAACTGAGACGTTGTGCGGCGCTGATACAATCGTCTTTCTTGATGAACATCAGCGGGCCTCGCGCCGCACCGGGGCCTCCTTACTGCACCCTACCGTCGCACTCATGAAGTCATTGACCTCTCTCGCAGTTTTCTCCGTCGCAGCGCTGGTTGCGTGCGCACCGCCGCCCCAGGCCCGCGTTGCCGCCGCCGCGCCAACTCCGATCAAGTACGTCGCGCCCGAAGTCGGCCTCAACAATTCGGGACTCGACACAGCGCTCGCCGGTAATCTCAACAAGATCGTCAAGATTGCGATCGAAGAAGCAGTCGCTCCGGGCGTGGCAATCGCGGTGGGACGCAACGGACACATCGCCTACATGAAGGGCTACGGCTACATCGACTGGAATCAGCCGGGATCGCCCGCCGTCGATTCGAACACGCTTTACGATCTCGCTTCGCTCACCAAGGTGATCGCCACCACCACGCTGGCGATGATTCTGGAAGAGGGTGGCCAGCTGGACATCAGCCGCACGGTGGTGTCCTACCTTCCCGAGTTCAACTCACCGGAGAAGGCGCAGATCACGGTGAAGCAGATTCTTACGCACAGCGGCGGGCTCGAGGCTGGCGCGAACATCTACGGCACCGCGCGTGGGCGCGACCAGTACCTCTATCAGATCAACGCGCGCCCGCTCGAGTACACGCCCGGCACGAGCATGGTCTACAGCGATTGGGACATGATCATTCTCCAACTGGTAATGGAGAGAATCACGGGGAAGACGCTCGATGTCCTCGCCAATGAAAAAATCTTCAAGCCGCTGGGCATGATCGACACCCAGTTCCAGCCGCCGATCGCGCTGCGTCCGCGAATCGCCCCGACGCAGGTTGACGAAGCACGTGGCGGACTCCTATGGGGGACAGTGCACGACGAGAACGCGTGGGCAATCGGCGGCGTAGCCGGCCACGCGGGACTCTTTTCGACCGCCAAGGATCTCGCGCTCTTTTCAATGATGATCCTGAACGGCGGCGAGGGAGCCAACGGAGTTCGCATCGTCAAGCCGGCGACGATCGCGCGGTGGACGGCGCGCCAGGGTAAAGAATCGACGCGCACGCTCGGGTGGGATTCCCCGGAAGGCGGGTCGAGCGCGGGACAGTTCTTCTCGCCCTGGAGCTTTGGTCACACCGGATTCACGGGCACCTCGATCTGGATCGACCCCGAGAAGGACCTGTTCGTGGTGGTCCTCACCAACCGCGTGAATCCGACGCGGAACAACACCCGGCACGTCCAATTGCGCCGCGACGTTGCTGACGCGGTTCAACAGGCAGTGCTCGGCGCGCGCATCGTTAACTGGGAAGCCCGTTAGCTGCTTTCAGCAGAGATCCGTACCAGGAGAAACAGTTAGTCAACGCTCTTAGCGGACGATAGATTTTGCCGGATGAGAACGCCGAGAGCCTTCCCTCCCGCAATTACCACAGCGGTGTGTGCACTATCGCTGCTTCTGCCGCGAGCCGCCAACGGGCAGGCCCTCGAGCGCCTCTTCTACTACGTCGATCGCCAGGACAGCTACGAGAGTCTGGCAAAGAACATCGACCAGATCACGATACTCGGCCCGCAGGTGTACACCGTCGACAGCCTCGGCATCGTGTTTGGAGAGCTGGACCCCCGCGTGCTCGCGCTCGCCAAGGCGCACCGGGTGAAGGTGATGCCGCTCGTCGTCAACGAAGCCTTCAACCAGCCGGCGCTGAGGAAGCTGCTGGCGGACACCGCGGCGCGCGGACGCGCCACGCGCAGCCTGTTGCAGCTCTGCCAGCAAAACGCCTTCTGGGGAATCCAGTTCGACATCGAGAACGTCAATATCCAGGACCGCGACCTGCTCACCGCATGGTATCGTGAGACCGCCAGCGCGCTGCACCGCGGCGGCTTTACGCTCAGCATCGCGGTCGTGCATCGCACCGAAGACAACGCCGGTCCGACGGCCTATCATCGCTTTCTCCAGGACAGCTGGCGCGCCGGCTACGATCTCGCCGCGCTCGCACAGGCCGGCGATCTCATCTCGCTCATGACGTACAGCGAGAACACCAGGCGCACTCCGCCAGGTCCGGTGGCGAGTCTCCAGTGGATGCGGGAGAACATCGACTACTTCCTGAAGTACGTTCCGCGCGAGAAGCTGTCCCTGGGAATTCCGACTTACGGTGACCACTGGTTCACGAGAGAAGACCGCACCATTCCCGAGCGCGCGCGGTCTTGGAGCGAGACGGTCGGGCGGACGTGGGGCTCGAGCATCGCCGAGCGGCACGGTGCCGTCATGCAGTGGGACAGCGTCGCGGGGGTGCCGTTCGCCTATTTCTCGAATGGCGGCGTCTACGAGTGGGTTTTTCTCGAGAACGCGCGCAGCTTCAGGGAGAAGATGAACCTCGCGCGCACGTACCGCCTGCGTGGATTCTCAGTGTGGGTGCTGGGGCCGGAGGATCCTGGTATCTGGGACATCCTGAAGGCCGAGGCAAAGCCTTGAAACACGCGCCTCTACTAGGAGATACCGCGAGGTCGTAAGTTACAGGGTGCCCGTTTCCTCCCGCTGATGGCCTCCTCCAGAGAACGCGTCCCCCTCGTCGTCGTCGACTACGGCGAGATCGCCCGCACCATCGCCACTCGCATTGCCGAGATTATGAAGGAACGGCGGCGGAAAGGCGGACACGCCGTGCTCGGACTCGCCACGGGCAGCACGCCCATCGGGATCTACCGCGAGCTCATCAAGATGCACCGCGAGGAGGGCCTCGATTTCTCGGACGTGGTGACCTTCAACCTCGACGAGTACTACCCGATGAAGCCGGACAGCATCCACAGCTACCACCGGTTCATGCGGGAGAATCTCTTCAACCACATCAACGTGCGTCCGGAGAACATCCACATCCCACGCGGCGACGTTCCCCGCGACGATGTGGACGACGAATGCGAGGCGTACGAGGAGGCGATCAGGAAGGCGGGTGGAATCGACCTTCAGATCCTCGGGATCGGAAAGACCGGCCACATCGGCTTCAACGAGCCCGGCTCCGGCTCGGACTCGCGCACCCGCCGCATCTCGCTCGATACCGTCACGCGCCGCGATGCCGCCGGCGATTTTTTCGGCGAGGACAATGTTCCCACCGAAGCGATCACGATGGGTGTGGCGACAATCATGGAGGCGAAAGAGATCGCGCTCATCGCGACGGGCGAGCACAAGGCCGCCGTCATTCGGCGCGCGGTGGAGGGAGAGCCGGATCCCGATGTCGCCGCGACCTATCTCCAGCAGCACCCGAACGCAGTTTTCTACGTCGATTTCGCGGCGGCCGCCGACCTCACGCGTTTCAGGACGCCGTGGGTGCTGGACGAAGTGAAGTGGACGCGCGATAAGGAGATCGACGCCGTCATCTGGCTGAGCGAGACTACGAGCAAATCGGTGCTCAAGCTCGACGAGAATGACTACCGCGAGCATCACTTGAGCCCGCTGCTGGCGCGCTACGGAAAGGCCGGCCCCCTGAACGGCGCCGTCTTCAACGCTTTGATCACAAAGATCCGCGGGCGCAGCAAGCTCCCCACAGGCAAGCGCGTGGTCGTCTTTTCTCCGCACCCCGACGACGACGTCATCTCGATGGGCGGAATGCTCAACAAGCTTCACCAGAACAGAAACGAAATCCTCGTCGCATACCAGACGTCGGGCAACATCGCGGTGTTCGACCACGAAGTGCGCCGCTACGCGGATTTTCTGCGGCGCTTCGGCAATGATTTCGACATCAATGATTCCGGAGCGGGCGCGCTGATCGAGGAGGTGGAAGAATTCCTCGACTCGAAGAAGGTGGGAGACATAGATGCTTTCCCGGTGCAGGTGATGAAGCGCGCGATTCGCGAAGCCGAGGCGGTCTCCGGCATCGAGACGTTCGGGATGAAGCGCGAGCAGGCGCGCTTCCTCAACCTGCCCTTCTATCAGACGGGGAAGGTGAAGAAGGATCCCATCGGTCCGGAGGACGTTCGCATCGTCCTCGATCTCCTCGAGGAGCAGAAGCCGGAGCTGGTATTCGTCGCCGGAGATCTATCCGACCCGCACGGGACGCACAGGATGTGTCTGGAGGCGATACAGGGAGCGCTGGCGCAGTACTCGGGCTCGCCGCCGGAGATGTGGTACTATCGCGGCGCCTGGCAGGAGTGGGAGATCGCCGAGGCCGACGTGCTGGTTCCGCTGTCGGAGGACGAGCTGCGGGCGAAGAAGATGGCGATCTTCAAGCACCAGAGTCAGAAGGATCGCGCTCCCTTCCCCGGGCAGGACGATCGGGAGTTCTGGCAGCGCGTCGAGGAGCGGAACCGCAACACGGCGCAGCGCGTCGATCGGCTTGGGCTTCCCGAGTATTTCGCGATGGAGGCCTACGTGGTGCGGCGCGCGGGCGTGCCGATCGAGGCGGAAATGGTCGCGACGAGCTCGCTCGCCGAGAGAGAGACCGCGCGTCCACGAATCGGAGCAGTCAAAGCGGCGCGTTGAGTTATTAGCTGCCAGCGTTGGCATCCTCACCGGTACGGCCGGGGGCAACTGCGCCGTATATTCCGTATTCGTGACCGTTGAGCGTCCACGATCCAGCCCTGGGAGAACTCCGATGCGGTATCTGAAATTGGTGCAGGGTGCACTTCCCGCACTGCTATTCGCGGCGACGGCGACGGCACAGTCGAAGCCGGGCATCTCCTCGGACCAGACGATGAGAACCGTCACCACCTCTGCCGGCCGGACGGATAGCGTGACTGGTGTGATGCACACGATCTCCGCGGGCACAAATGCGCGGATCGAGATCGATAGTGGCAGCTTTGTGCGAAGTGTCGGGCCGTTTTCTCCAGGTCCACACGCCGTGATGATACTGCGCGACGGCGGGGGCGAAATGGTCTATCTTAACCCGGACAAGAAAGAGTACATGTCGATCAAGCCCTTCGAAATGATGCAGGGTGTGCGGAAGATGATGGAGAGCATGGGGGGCTCAATGACTGTCGACACTTCCGTCACGCGCGTCGGCATAGACAGCCTCGGACCAGGGCCCACCATCGACGGGCACCCGACAGTCACCTACCGGCTAACGATGGCAATGAGGATGACGATGTCGATGATGGGCCAATCCAACGTCGTTGAAACTCAAATCACCCAGGAAATTCAGGCCGCCACGGACATGGCGAGTTTCGCTGACGTGAACACCGGCCCAAATCGATTTGCCGAGTTTTCGCAATTGATTGGAATGAACAAGGATCTCTTCGACAAAATGGCGGTGACACGACGAAAGATGCGGGGCTTTCCGCTGCGCTCCGTCAAGCACTCCACCACCCTGGCGAACGGTGTGACACGCACGGCCATCGAGACGATCGATACCCGAAACATCAAACGGGTGACCGTGCCCGATTCGGCGTTCGCGATTCCCGGCGATTACAAACCCATCGCGATGCCGGCGATGCCGGCGATGCCGGGAACTGCCCCGTAACTCCGACCTGCGCGGCCGGAGAGGATACCGTCGCCGACCACATACAGAGACGCCAGCCGAGGCGAGGCGAACCGCGCTAGACCTTGAGGATGATCTTCTTCCGATAGAGAACGAGCAGAATCCCGTACCAGAGCAGCACGAAAGTGAGAGCGAACGCCAGCGATGCCACGCGTTCAGGAAGCCACGGCAGAAAAACGGCTTGATAAAACGCGTCCTGAATCGCTGTAGGCTTGCCGTTGTAGCTCACGTGCCAGAGCGTGTAGATCAATCTCGCCATCACGCCTGATCCGACGAACGCCACGATCGGGTTCACGCCGAAGACCACCAATGGCTTCGTCCACCACTTCACGTTGCAGTAGTCCACGATCCACATGATCGTCGCCAGCGCAACGCACGCCATGCCCGCGGTGAACATCACGTAGGAGCTCGTCCACAGACTTTTGTTGATCGGGAACGACCAGTTCCACATGAGGCCGACCACCATGGCGAGTGATCCGGCGGCGAAGAGTCCGCTGATCCTCTCGAGCAGCGGCTTCTCCTTCAACGCGATCCACCGACCCGCGATATTGCCGAGCATCGCCGTCCCGATCGCCGGGATCGTCGAAAATGGACCCTCGGGGTCGAACGTCACGCTCCCAACCCAGGTGTGATTCGTTCCCAGGATCAGGCGATCCAGATACGCGGCCAGGTTTCTATCCTTCGTGTGCAGGAGCACCGCTCCAATTGCGTTTTCTCCCGGAACGGGGATCAGGGTCATCGCAAACCAGTACCCGAGCAGCAGCCCACCGATGATGGCCACCTGCTGCTTGAGCGTCGTCCTGAGCGTGATCAGCCCCGCGCAGATGTACACTATCCCGATCCTTGGCAGCACGCCGAGAATGCGGACGTGCTCGATGCGGAAGATGATCCGGTCAAAGGCGCTGGCGTTGGGGAGCGAGTCGATCGTTCCCCATTGATAGAACGGGAACATCGCCATCGCGAAGCCCAGCAGGTAGATGATGATTCCGCGCCGGAGGATCTGCTTGACGAGAGTCGCATCGTCGTCGCCGCGCGCCCGCCGCGCCGACATCGAGAGGTAGGTCGTGATGCCGACGATGAAGAGAAAAAAAGGAAAGATCAGATCGGTGGGGGTCCAGCCATCCCACGCGGCGTGCTCGAGGGGCGGAAAGATCGCGCTCCAGGTGCCGGGGTCGTTCACCAGCAGCATGCCCGCGATGGTGATGCCGCGAAAGACATCGAGCGAGATCAGTCGCTCGCGAGCGGGCAGAACCGGTACGACGGTCGAGGTAGTCGCGTCGTAGCGCGTCGAAATCGGGCGCGGGCTCGCGGCTGCGCTCATTCGTCCCCTCTGTATCTGAGTTATGGTCGCTTCTACTATATATATACGAGCAGCCATTGCGGCACGATACGGTTTCCTTTTCTCCTCCTACCTCGATGAGCTCCGACCCACTCAGCGACGCGCGCATCGTTGACTCGTGGCGCAAGAACGCGTCTCCCTGGACCGCAGCCGTAAGGGAGAATCAGATCGCGAGCCGCGCGCTCGTCACCAATAAGGCAATCGTCGATGCAGTGCTGAGCCGCTCGCCGCGAACAGTGCTCGACATCGGCTGCGGAGAAGGATGGCTCGCGCGGGCGCTGACGGATCGCGGCGTCCGAGCAATCGGCGTCGATGTCGTGCCGGCGCTCATCGAGCAGGCACGAAAGGCCGGCGGCGGAGAGTTCAGTGTATCGTCGTACGAGGACATTGCCGCCGGCGCTCTCGATGTCAAAGTCGACGTCGCCGTCGCCAACTTCTCTCTGATAGGCAAGGAATCGGTCGAAGGCGTCATACGTCGCGCGCCGTCGCTGCTCGAAGACGGCGGGTCCCTTGTGATTCAGACCCTTCATCCCGTCGCATCGTGTGGCGACGAGTCGTACACCGACGGATGGCGACAAGGATCATGGGCTGGGTTCAGCAACGATTTCTCCGATCCGGCGCCATGGTATTTCCGAACGCTGGAGAGCTGGGAGAATCTGCTCGTAGGCAGCGGCTTCCGAATTCTCGAGACGCGCGAGCCCCTCCACCCCGAAACCGGCAAACCCGCGTCCGTAATCTTCATCGCCGAGTCCGAATAAGCGTCAGTGCATCGTCTTCATCAGTAAAGTCAACAGCGATTTTCAGTCTTGCCCGGTTGCGTACTCACGGGTATCGTAGGACGCCTGTTCACCGGTAAGACCCCATCACAGTGGGGACCACGCTGCCCCGCCTCAGCGGGGACCACGC
>JADGQU010000005.1 GCA_017881545.1 Gemmatimonadaceae bacterium | reverse complement strand
GCGTCTCGCCGGGTGCGAGGGTCTCGCCGACGTCATGTTCAAGTTCACGATGATCGTGATGCGGTTCGCCCCGTTCGGTATTGGTGCCGCGATCGCGGTCACGGTGGGTCATAGTGGACTCGGCGTCCTTTTCAACCTTGGCAAGCTGATACTTACGCTATACGGGGCGCTGGTCGTGTTCTTCCTCGGAGTGCTGTTGCCGGTCGCCCTGCTGTTCAGGGTGCCGCTCCGCCGATTCATTCGCGCGGTGAGGTCACCGGCGCTGATAGCGTTCTCGACGACATCGTCAGAGGCGGCTCTACCGCTCGCGATGCAGTCGATGGAAGCGATTGGAGTTCCGAGGCGAATCGTCGCGTTCGTGATGCCGACCGGGTACTCGTTCAATCTCGACGGATCGACTCTCTATCTGGCGGTGGCCTCGGTGTTCGTGGCGCAGGCGGCCGGTGTTCCGATGACGCTGATGACTCAGGTTTTCATGATGCTGACGCTCATGATCACCAGCAAAGGCGTCGCCGCGGTCCCGCGCGCGTCGCTCGTGATTCTTTCAGGAACACTGGCGACGTTCGGCTTGCCGCTCGAGGGCGTGGCAATCATTCTCGGAGTCGACGCGCTGATGGACATGGCGCGCACCAGCACGAATCTCATCGGCAACTGTCTGGCGACAGTCGTGATGGCTAGGTGGGAAGGTGAATTCTCCGAGCCGCAGCCCGAAGTGCTCCTCGCGCAGGAAGGACTTCTTCCGATCGAATCTGTGCCCCCGGCACCGCGGACTTCAGGCGCTGCTCCAGCCGCTTCCTGAGCGGCGACCCGCGGTCCATAAGACCACCGCTAAACGCCACAGCAACCGCCGCACGCTCGTCGACAAACAGGTGACGCGCCAGCGCGCGGATATGGAGCACCAGCTCTTCGGCCGCGAGGGCGAGCAAGGCGCTGGCGCGGGGATCTCCGGCCGCGGCCGAGGCGAATACCACCGGCACGAGTGAAGCAAACGCGCGTGCATCGGCTGCCGAGGCCCACGGAATGAGATCCTCGACATCCTCGCACTGAGTAGCGGCCAGAATGGGGAAGAGAAGCGCCGTCGGTGGTTCGCGTCCGTCGCTCGAAGCCGCAACGATGCTCAACGCGCGCTTTCCGATCCAGCCGCCGCTTCCTTCGTCGCCGAACGCCGGGCCCCAGCCTCCGCAGCGAACTATCTCCCCGGCCGGACTCCGGCCGTACGCGATCGAGCCGGTTCCCACGACGAGAAGAATCCCCGCACGGTCGTCGAACGCGTCGTACATCGCGATCAGGCCGTCGGAATCGATGATGACCTCTTCAGCGAGCTCCTTTGCGTCGAGCGCGGAATGCAGCGCGCGACGCTCTTCGTCCCGACCGGTGCCCGCGACGCCGCAGTAGAGAACGCGAGGAAAGACGGCACCCGGCTGCGCGATCTCCGCGAGTGCGCGCGTGACCAGCTCCGCGATGACGTCGGCCGAACGCTGAGCCTCTCCGGGCGTGACAGCAGATTTGCCTCCCTCGACCGTCGCGAGAACTTCCCCTTCCGCTGTGCCAACGAGAACGCGGGTCTTCGATCCACCGCCGTCGACACCTATTACGATTTCACTCAATTCCAGCGATCTCCGTCAGTCGGCGCGGGGTGCGTGAACGATGAAAGAATTGCGACCCCCATTGTGAACGAGGTTCCGATCAGCACGTACCATGGAAACGCAATATGTGAAATAGGTGTCAGCGCGGCCGTAAGCGATGGGAATTTCAGCATCATCGGTTTGGCGAACACGACAAAGCTCATAGCGATGATGCCGACCGCCATGCCAAGGATTGCATCTCGCTGAATGGCGCGTTGCCACAACATGCCGAGAAAGAAGCCGCCGAGCAACGCGCCGTACGTGAACGATGCGATCGAGAGCGCGATGACGACGACGGGCGTGCCCTGCTGCTTGTAGAGGAGCGCCGCGATCAATAGTATGGCGCCCCAGAAAAGAGTGAACAGCTTCGCCATCTTCAGCGTCCGCGGATCGTCCGCACGGCGGCCCGACAGCGGCAAATAAATGTCGTGGGTCGTCGATGCGGCGAGCGAGTTCATCGCGCCGGAGTGCGCGCTCATCGTCGCGGCGAGAACGGCCGCGACGATCAGACCCCTGAGCCCCGCGGGCATCGAGTCGACGACGAATGTCGGGAAAATCGAATCGGGGACGGCGAATGGTCGCGCCTGATAGAACGCGTACAAGCCGATGCCAATCATCAGAAAGAGCGAGAACTGAATGAAGACGGCGATGCCGCTGCCGATGAGTGCTTTGCGCGACTCCTTGAGGCTCTGGGCGGCGAGCAGCCGCTGCACTATCACCTGGTCGGCGCAGTGCGATGCCATCGAGAGGAAGGCACCGCCGATCAACCCGGCGAAGAGTGTGTACGGTTTGTCGAAGCCGAAATACACATCGATCACCCGAAGCTTTCCAGCCGCGTTCGCCTGACTCAGAATCGCGCCCCAGCCACCGCTAACGCCCTTTCCGAGCAGGTAAACCGCCGACAAACCGCCGAGGAGATAGACGCTCGTCTGCAGCACGTCGGTCCATACGACGGCGCGCATGCCGCCGTGGTAGGTGTAAATCAGGGTGAGCGCGCCGAGCACCAGGATCGCGACGGGCATGACGTACTGTGGGGGTACCGACGGTCCGAGTATCAAAGCGATCGGAATCGCGGTCGCGAATACGCGCACCGAGTCGGCAAACGCCCGGGTGACCAGAAAGATGATCGATGCAAAGCGACGCGTTCCGACGCCGAAACGCTTCTCCAGCAGTGCGTAGGCGGTGACGAGCTCGCCCTGGTAGTAGCGTGGCAGCAGGGTATAGGCGACCACGATGCGCCCGACGACATAGCCAGCCGCGATCTGGAGGAAGCCGAGATTGGTTGTGTAGGCGAGACCGGGGATGCTGATGAAAGTCAGCGCGCTCGTTTCCGTGGCCACGACAGAAAAGAGAACTGCCCACCACGGAATCGCGTGTCCGGCTACGAAGTAATCCTTGGAATCCTTCTGGTTGCGGCCGAGCCAGACTCCGAGAATCGTAGTTCCGACTAGGTAGGCCGCCAGTACAATAAAATCGAGGGCGGTGAAATTAGTCTTCATTTCACCGCCCTCGATTTGTACTGCTGACCAGCAGCGGCTCTACGCAGAGAATGAGCTTCCGCAGCCACACCCGCCGGTCGAATTCGGATTCTTGAAGGTGAACCCCGAGCCCTGCATCGAGGTGACATAGTCGATCGTGACGCCGTTCAGGTACTGCGCCGAGAACGGGTCGACGAACACATTGAAGCCGTCGCGCGGGACGACAACGTCGTCCTCGGCGGGGCGATCTTCGATGACGAGGCTGTACTTGAAGCCGCTGCAGCCGCCCGGCTGCACGCTGACCCGAAGCCCACCCTGCTCAGCGGTGACTCCCTCGGCGTCCATAAACTTCTTGACCTCAACGCCAGCATTCGGCGTGACGGTGAGATCGATTTCAGGCTGTGACGAAACTGACATTTATCCTCCGATACTCCATGAAATTTAGCACAGAACCGTCTACTCGTGGTAGTGTGCCGCTAGGCAGGTACGCCCATTCCGGGTAGTGTCGCCGGCTCCTCCCGGAACGACCTCGCAATCCAGCTGAAGGCGATTACGGCGATGGCGAGCATCACCAGCCCTGGCAGAAGATTGCCCAACACGATCTTGCCGATCCCGAACAACGATGAATACACTGCCACGATTCCAGCGATCCAGTTCGTCCACGCCAGCGCGCCTCCCGGGATGCTCTCCCGGCCGAAGCCGATCCGCGTCGACACCACCGCCCAACCGGGCCCTCCAGGCCGCACCCGCCGGTAAAAGGCCTCCAGCACGCGATCGGGCTCGGGCTTGGTGGCAAAGGTCACCCCTAACCAGACGATTGTACTCACCGCTACGGTAACGAGCATTACCCAGGCATCCGCCCGGAGGTCGCCGTCGGGGAAGCGCGGCTTGATGGTGTTGATCGCCGTGACTGAGACGACGAAGGACGCGATCATCGCGCTGATCTCGCTCCAGGCGTTGATGCGCCACCAGTACCAGCGGAGAATCAGGACGAGCCCGGTGCCCGACCCGAGTGCGAGCAGGAATTTCCAGGCGCCTTCGATCGTTCCCAGATAGTGGGTGACAACCGCCGACGCGAGAAAAAGGAAGACCGTTGCCCAACGCGAGATCGCCACATAGTGCTTCTCGGTGGCCGTCCGGTTGAGGAACCGCTTGTAGAAGTCGTTGACGAGATAGGAAGCGCCCCAATTGAGCTGGGTCCCGACGGTGGACATATAGGCTGCCGCGAAGCCCGCCATCATGAAGCCGCGCCAGGGAGTCGGGAGAAGGTCCACGAACGCCTGGACGTACGCGGCTTCGTGATCGTGTGTCGGGCCGATGCCGGCCGGATATAGCAACACTGTGCAAAGGCCGGTGATGATCCACGGCCACGGTCTGATCGCGTAGTGCGCGACGTTGAAGAAGAGTGTGGCGAGAACGCCATCGCGCTCCGTCTTGGCGGAGAAGATTCGTTGCGCGACGTAGCCGCCACCGCCAGGCTCTGCGCCCGGATACCAAGCTGCCCACCACTGCACCGAAAGAAAAACCGCCAGCGCCAGGAGCGGCATCCACGCATAAGCCTCGACGCCGTTGGCAGTCATCTTCACCGGGAGGACTGAGAGCGCCGCATCGGCGCTTCCAAAATGCGCCGTCAGGCCCTCCTTGAGCTTGTCCATGCCGCCCACGGCGCGCACCGAGTACACGGCGAGGACGATGACCGCGCTCATCTTGATGACGAACTGGACGAGATCGGTCCAGAGCACGGCCCACATCCCGGCGCCCGCCGAGTACGCAACCGTGATGATGAAGCAGATCCCGACAGCGATCACTTCTCCGGGAACGTTCATACCGAGGAGGCTTACGTCGCGAAGGCCGAGCGAGATCGTGAGGATCTTGATCATCGCCTTTGTCACCCAGCCAAGGATGATGAGATTGATCGGAATTGCGAGGTAGAGCGCCCGGAACCCACGCAGCGCGGCCGCGGGCCGGCCGCTATAACGGATCTCCGCAAACTCGACGTCTGTCATGACGTGTGCGCGCCGCCACAGGCGGGCGAAGAAGAAGACCGTGAGCATTCCGCTCATCAGCATATTCCACCAGAGCCAGTTTCCGGCGACTCCGTGCGCGGAGACGAGACCTGTGACGACGAGCGGGGTATCAGCCGCGAAGGTCGTCGCGACCATCGATGCGCCCGCCAGCCACCAGGTCACCTGGCGACCGGAAAGGAAGTACTCGTTGAGGCTCTCTCCTCCGCGTTTCGTGAAGTAGAGTCCGATGCCCACCGAGAGGATGAAGTAGGCAGCGACAATCGCCCAGTCGATTACGGTCAGCGCCATAAGTAGTGGGTTGAAGTGGCCAGGCAAGACGCTTGCGTTTGCAATGCTAGCTCGCGTCGGTCAACGTAAAAGGACGCAAAAGAGTATCATTTGTTACCGTCAAACACGACCAACTTACCGGACACCCATCGATGATGCGAACCTATCGGTTGCTCGCAGTTCTCCTTCCAATCTGCGGCGGCTGCGTTGTCATCAGCAAGCAGATCGACCCCACACCAGAGCTGGCCGAGGCCAAAGTACGGCCGGGCATCACGACTCTACTCGGTGACAGCATCCAACTGATTCGCGGCAAGCGAATCGGTCTGCTGACGAACCAGACGGGCATCAACGAGAGGGGAGTCTCGGACATCGACCTGCTCAGGGAAAAGAAAGCGCGCGACGCGTCGGTGAGCCTGGTCCAGCTGTTCTCTCCCGAACATGGACTGCGCGGCACCGAGGATCGCCAGAACATCGCGAGCGGAATCGACCAGAAGAGCGGGCTGCCGGTGTTTTCGCTTTACGGACAGCAGACGGTGGCGCCCCCCGACAGCCTTCTGCGCGGACTCGACGCGCTGGTGTTCGATCTCCAGGACATCGGCACGCGAACCTGGACGTACGTAGGCGCGATGGTGTACTCGATGCGCGCGTCAGCGCGGCTCCACAAGCCGTTCATCGTGCTTGATCGACCCAATCCGCTCACCGGTTACATCATCGAAGGTCCGGTTCTCGACTCCTCGCTGGCGAATCCCGAGGACCCGACGCCCGCGCGGCCTGGTCAGGCGTTCGCGCTCTGGCCGATACCTCTGCGACACGGGATGACGATGGGAGAGCTGGCTCTCTACTTCAACGACGTGCTCAAGATTCACGCGGATCTGCACGTGGTGCCTGCACTGGGTTGGAGGCGCGATGTGTGGTTCGACCTGACGGGGTTGCCCTGGGTGAAGCCGTCACCGAACATGCCCGACATCCATAGCGCGATGCTCTATCCGGGCCTGGTCGCGTTCGAGGCGACAAATCTGTCAGTGGGTCGGGGAACGCCGGAGGCGTTCCAGCGTATCGGTGCGCCTTGGCTCAACGCCGCCGCCACCGTCGCGCTGCTCAGGGATCGGGAGATTCCCGGCGTACGCTTTTACAACGAGAGCTTCACCCCCGTGAACCCGAGTGACGGCAAGTATGCCGGAGTGCTGATCCCGGGAATCAAGATCGTCGTCATCAACCGGAGCGCCCTCCAGGCCGCGCGGGTCGGAGCGAGTCTGTTGTGGGCGATCAGCAAGACGGCGGGATCGCGGCTCACGATCGACAGTCGCGGCTTCGATCTGCGGTTTGGCTCACCGTCGGTGAGGGAGGCGCTCCTTCGCGGCGACGATCCGGATGTGCTCATCGACAGGGAGTACAAGTCGGCGTACGCTTTCAGAGAGGCGACGAGGTCGTACCTTATTTATCGGTAGCCGACGGTGGGTCGCTACTATCTGGCAACTAGCGACTGCAACGACAAACTGCGACTGAACGGGCGGGAGGCGTCAGTAGCGCAGGCGCCAGTGATTTAGTTCACTACGCCGGGACTTGCCTCTGTGGCATTCTGGGGAAAAGCAGTTGCTTGTGTCGTGACCTCTACCGAGATGAGTCCCGGCGTAGTGAACTATCGAACTGGCAGCTATGCTTCTGGCGCCTCCCGCCCGTTCAGTTGCAGTTACCAGCTTCTGCCCGTTCAGTTAGTTACCAGGTCAGTTGCCGTTAGCTTTGAGCCAGCACATCTCTTGCACAGTTGGCGGACTTCAGTCCTAACCATTTTATGGAGGCCCTGCATGCGTGTTCTCATGGTCTCGCTGTCGATGCTGGTCCTTGCGGCGTGTGGCGGGCGCCAGGTCGAGGTGCGCACCGGACCCGAGCTAGCGACTGATGTCGCGCTTAACGTCACGAACAATCTGAGTCAGGCCGTCAACGTGTATGTCGTGAGCGGTGGCAGCGACATCTTCCTCAAACAGGTTGCGTCCAACAGCGTCGAGCGCATTCCAGTGTCGGGCGTTCCGGCCGGGGCCACGGTGAATCTCCGCGCCGTCACGGTCGATGGAACGCGCACCTACACCAAGAACAACGTCACCCTTTCCAGCATGTACGACTGGCGCCTGCCGTGACGAGACATGTGTCTCGCCGGTTAGCCCGCGGGTGGAAATAGATCGTTGGGGGGCTTAATTTTACGGGGCTGTCGTGTGTCACACGGCGGCCTCTTTTTTCTCTTTTCCATGCGCCGCCAGCCAGTGAACCGGCACGTCGGCTCGTCTGTTCTCACCGCCGGGCCCTGCTGAATGCCAACTCCCACCGACTATCTGAAGAAAGGAGCGCTCCGGGTAATCGAGCCGGCGATCAGTTTTCTGGCGCGCAACAACGTCAGTCCCAACACGATTACGACGGTCGGAACGCTGCTGACCGTGGCGGCGGGGGTTGTTTACGCGACAGGCCACATCATGACGGCGGGCTGGATCATGGCGGTGACGGCCTTTTTCGATGTAGTGGATGGTGAAGTGGCGAGAAGGACGGGGCGCTCCACTGTTTTTGGAGCCTTCTACGATTCGACGCTCGATCGTGTTGCCGACGGCGCTTTGATGGCCGGCCTGACAGTCTTCTACGCGACGAATCCAGTGCACCACAGCATCTACATGATGGTGGTCTGCCTGGTCGGCATCATTGGGACGTTTCTGGTTTCTTATACCAGGGCGCGCGCGGAATCGCTCGGAATCGATGCAAAGGTCGGAGTGATGCAACGCCCCGAGCGCATCGTGCTCCTCTCGGCACCCCAGGCTCTGTTCGGCCTTTTCTGGAATGGATGGGTGCTTATCGCCATCATCATCCTTCTCACCGTCACGGCGTGGATCACCGCCGTCCAGCGGATCGTGTTCGTCCATCGCAACACAAAGCACGCGGACAACAAGCCGATCCGAATCATCAACGATCCAACCTCACCCAGTCCTACCACAAACCCGTCGAAGACGACGGGAATGCCGGCCCCTCGCAGGGCGCAATCTTAATCAAAACGGAGACAGAAATTGGCCAGATCGTCCTCTGGTGCCGCCCCTAAATCGATAGCACCGGCAACCGGCCGGCTCGGCATTCTCACGCCGGGCCTTGGCGCGGTTGCAACAACGTTCATCGCTGGAGTCGAGAGCATCCGTCGCGGCCGCTCCAAGCCGATTGGCTCGCTGACGCAGATGGCGACGATCAGGCTCGGCAAGCGGACCGACAAGCGATCTCCGCTAATCAAGGATTTCGTTCCCCTCGCCAAGCTCGACGACATCGTGTTCGGCGCGTGGGATCCGATTCCCGATGACGCGCTGACGGCGGCCAAGAAAGCCGGCGTGCTGGAGGATCGGGACATCGAGCCGATAGCGGATTTCCTGAAGGGAATCAAGCCGATGCCCGCGGTGTTCGACAACAAATACGTCACCCGGATTCACGGAACGAACGTGAAGAAGGGCAAGACGAAGCGCGATCTGGCTGAGCAGCTCAGGCAGGACATGCGGGATTTCAAGTCGAAGAACAAGTGCGACCGGATGGTCATCGTGTGGTGTGCGTCGACCGAGATCTATATCAAGGCGGGACCGCAGCACGCGACGATCGAACAGTTCGAGAAGGCGATGGAGAAGAACGACGATGCGATCGCGCCGTCGATGCTGTACGCCTACGCGGCGATCATGGAAGGCATCCCCTTCTGCATGGGCGCCCCCAACCTGTGCGTCGATACGCCGGCGCTGATCAAGCTCGCCCAGGACAAGGGCGTTCCGATTTCGGGAAAGGATTTCAAGACCGGCCAGACATGGATGAAGACCATCGTGGCGCCCGGACTCAAGGCGCGCATGCTCGGCCTTGCGGGATGGTACTCGACGAACATCCTCGGCAACCGCGACGGTGAAGTGCTCGATGATCCACAGTCGTTCAAGACGAAGGAGGAGTCGAAGCTCAGCGTCCTGCACACTATTCTGCAGCCCGACGTCTATCCGGATCTGTACAAGGATTTCACCCATGTGGTCCGGATCAACTATTACCCGCCGCGCGGGGACAACAAGGAAGGCTGGGACAACATCGACATCGTCGGGTGGATGAACTACCCGATGCAGATC
The DNA here is from genome assembly GCA_017881545.1 of Gemmatimonadaceae bacterium. GTDB lineage: Bacteria > Gemmatimonadota > Gemmatimonadetes > Gemmatimonadales > Gemmatimonadaceae > UBA4720. Next base: position 12,234 of record JADGQU010000005.1, on the reverse strand, counting down.
AAGATCAACTTCCTCTGCCGCGACTCGATTCTCGCCGCGCCGATAGTGCTCGATCTCGCGCTCTTTTCAGACTTCGCGCACCGCGCCGGCATGAAGGGAATCCAGGAGTGGCTGTCCTTCTACTACAAGAGCCCAATGGTCGCGCCCGGCCTGGAGCCAGAGCACGACCTCTTCATTCAGCAGACGAAACTGAAAAACACCCTTAGACATCTCATGGGTGAGGATCAGATCACCCACCTCGGGCTGGAGTACTACGCGTGATGCTTAGCCGTTTGGCGTTTGCGGCGGCACTGGCCGTGGCGCTCACGAGCTGTGGTTCGAATCCAAAGGCTCTCGAGCTCCGGCTCTGGTCGGATGACTATGCTTTCCGGGTGACGATGGACCCGATGCCTCCGAAGGCGCTGGAGCCGGTGACCTATCGCGTTGTGGTTCAGGACAAGAAGACGGGCCAGCCAATTGAGACCGGAGAAGGAAGGATCTTCGCGACGAGCGCCGACCGCGCGAACACCAGCGACGGCTTCACGAAGGAAAAGGAGCTCGGGACCTACTCGGGAAAGCTGTTCTTCGCGACCAGCGGCGACTGGGCCGCGGCGATTCAGTTCCGCCGTGAAAAGAATCCGCGCTTGCCGCTCGAGCGTGTCGACTGGATTCAGACGGTCCGTCCCGCCAGCGATCCCGGTACCTGATCCGCATATGCGTCATTTTTTCAGAACACAGCTCACGCCGGTAGATGCACTGCGGATCGCCGACGAATTCTTTCCGGAGATCGGCATAGAGCGCACCGGCCACACCGCGCGCTCGCGAACGTTCGCTGGAGACCTTGGCACGCTGCAACTGAGCGTACGCAAGGAAGGCGGGCACTACACGTTCGTCGAAATTTCTACGGATCAAACCGGGGAGAGCCGGCTCGACCGCAACGCGAAGAAGTTCTTCGTCACGCTGCACAAGGCGGGGGATCCTCGCCACCGCATCGAAGCGGCGTACTAGCATGGCGCGGCCCGGTACCGCCGCGTCGTCGGACACTGCCGTTGCGCTCAGGAGGCTCGCCTCCTACTGATGGCTTCGCCCAAGCTGGATCGCGGGGAGATCATCGCGCGCAACATCGGCGTTGGTTGTATCACGACCGTTGCCGGTTTTTTCAGCGGCATAATGGTTGGGGTGTTGGTCGCGAAATTTGTCGGGAGCATGCAAGGCTGTAAGCCAGGCGAGGGTCTTCCGGCGTGCAATTGGTGGGTGTATGCTGGTATTGGGGCGGTTCTTGGCGCACTCACGCTGCCACTTCTTGCGTTGAGACGGTTGAATCCAGGGAAGCCGAACGAGTAAGCGAACCAGGGAGATGCAGTGGCTCGTGTAGACATAATCATGCCGCAGATGGGCGAGTCGATTGTCGAGGGCACGCTTTCGAAGTGGCTGAAGAAAGTGGGCGACGAGGTGAAGCGCGACGAGCCGATCTTCGAGATCTCGACTGACAAGGTCGACGCGGAGATCCCGTCGCCGGCTGCCGGGGTGCTCGCCGAGATCATCGTGAAGGAAGGCGAGACCGTGGCCATCCAGACGGTTGTTGCTCGCCTCGAGACCGAGAAGGGAGCGGCGATCGGAACGAGCGCGCCGCCCGCGACCAGTGGGGTAGTTGCCGGTTCAGGGCCGACTACAGGTGCCAAGACCGAAATGAAGTCGGAGCCCTCTGCCCCCCAACGGGAAGTTACCCCCGTGATTGCGCCGTCACGTCAGCAACCGCCCGCGCCCGCCATTGCCGCGTCGCATACTGGAAACGGCAATTCGTTCGAGGATCGTCTCCGCACAAAATCTTCCCCGTTGGTCCGAAAGATCGCGGCCGAGCACGGGGTGAACATCGCATCGCTCAGTGGCTCGGGCGTCGCCGGACGTGTGACCAAGCGCGACATACTCGGCTTCATCGAATCGGGCGCGTCCACCACGACGGCAGCGCCAGGACCTCGCACGGGCGGGCACGCCTTACCGCTGCCAGAGCCGTGGGCGGGCGACGTCGTCGAGCCGATGACAAAGATGCGCGCGCTCATCAGCGATCATATGGTCGCATCCCGGCACACGTCGGCTCACGTCTCGTCGTTCATCGAAATCGACTTTACGCGCGTCGCTCGCATCCGCGCGAAGAACCGCGCGGAGTTCGAGGCCACGACGGGACAGAAGCTCACCTACATGCCTTTCATCATCAAAGCGGTGACGCAGGGGTTGCAGGCGTTTCCTGTGATGAACTCGTCCGTGGCGGGCACGAACATCATCTATCGGAAGCAGATCAACATCGGCGTCGCCGTGGCGCTCGACTGGGGACTCATCGTCCCCGTGATCAGGCACGCTGATGATCTCTCCCTTTCCGGGATCACGCGCGCGCTCAACGATCTGGCGGCGCGCGCGAGAGCCAAGAAGCTCTCTCCCGAAGAGGTTCAGGAAGGAACGTTCACGATTACGAATCCCGGCGTGTTCGGCTCGCTCATGGGAACGCCGATCATCAACCAGCCGCAGGTCGCCATCGTTTGCGTGGGCGCCATCGAGAAGCGCCCGAAGGTACTTCCAGGCGCGGACGGTGAGGACACGATCGCGATCCGCACGTGCGCTTATTTTTCGATATCGTTCGATCACCGCGTGATCGACGGAGCGGTCGCGGATCAGTTCCTCGCCTTCGTGAAGAAAACAATCGAAACGTTTCCGGAGACCGGACTCTAAGATGCCCAAGGCACTCACGATTCAGCGCTCGACGGTTCCTGCGGCCGACCGCGCGAACTACACCAACCGGCTCAAGGCGCTACGCTCGCACTATGCCGCGGCGAACTGCCGCTTCTGGGTGTTCGAGGAATTATCGCTTCCTGGCGCCTTCATCGAGTTCACGGAAGCCGACGACGAGCAGACGCTTTCTACAGCGCACGCCAGCGCACCGCACAAGACGCTGGATCCGTCGCGCGTCTATCAGGAGGTTCTGCTTTAGTATGCCGGCTCGGTCGCTTCAGGTAGACGGTCAGAAATGGGACATCCATCCCTCCGGTTACATCACCCAGTACACTCAGGACGAGTACGGATTGATATTCTCGAGGGACGCCGGCAACGGGCGGGAAGTGCGCGTCACGCGCTATTCGCCGCAGGGCACTCGCTCGCGCGAGCAGTCCTTCGCCGAGTTGTCGGACTCGCAGCTGAAGGAGCTCTTCGAGCAGTCGCAGCCGAGCTTTACGTCGCCTGAGGCCGGCTACGAGCGGTGAGCGAGGATGCGGGCCGGCCGGCGTTCGTCGACCTGCACACTCACTCGACCGCCTCTGACGGTACCATCTCTCCCGAGGGGGTAATCGCGGCAGCGGAACGTTGCGGCCTGACTGCGCTTGCTCTCACGGATCACGACACGATCGATGGAGTTCCGGCGGCGCGCGCGGCGGGCGAGCGAGCCGGCATTCGCGTAATTGCCGGAGTGGAGCTGAGCGCCTTCCAGGATGAGAACGAGATTCATCTGCTGGCGCTGCACCTTTCCCACCTCGAGGCTCTGGAGAAGCGTCTCGGCGAGCTGCGGGCATCGCGTTACACGCGCGCGCAGCAGATCGTGGAGAAACTCAACGCGCTGGGCATTCCGCTAACGCTTGAGGAGGTGCTTCAACAATCCGCCGGAGGCGCGGTGGGACGTCCGCACGTGGCGCGCGCACTGATCGCGCGCGGCGTGGTGCATGATTTTCGGGAGGCGTTCACGAAATATCTCGGCAACTCCGGAAGCGCATTCGTCCCGAAGGAGCATCTTTCGATCGAGGACGCGATCGCGATTGCGCACGAAGCCGGCGGGCTGGCGATATGGGCGCATCCGGGCGACGGGGGGAGGCGCGAGAGGCTCGAGCGCCTTGTAGCAGCGGGACTCGACGGCCTGGAGATAAGGCATCCGAGCCATTCGTCGGAAGACGTCAAGCGGTTCCAGGCGCTCACTGATTTCTTCAACCTCGTGCCGAGCGGTGGATCGGATTGGCACGGCGCCCCGGAGGGGCCGCGCCGCCTCGGAATCATGAACATTCCCGCCGCGTGGTTGCAGCAGCAAGATGAGCGGGTTGCGTCGGTCGCATCTGCGGCGAGCGCCGCGAGAACCGACTAATGGAACTCGACAGCCGCGTTGCACTCGTAACCGGCGCGGGCACGCGCGTCGGCCGCGTGATTGCTCTCGCGCTCGGCAAGGCCGGCATGCGCGTCGGTGTCCATTACGCCGGATCGCAGAAGGGCGCGCGGCAGACCGCGGACGAAATCATCGCGGCGGGGGGCGACGCGGTGACGCTGCCGGGCGATCTCATCGATCCGGCGACTGCGCCCCGACTCATCGAGCACACCGCAAAAGTTTTTGGCCAGCTCGACGTCCTCGTCAATTCGGCGGCGGTGATGCTGCGGACTCCCGTCGGCGAAGTCCTGGTCGAGGACTGGGACGCGATGTTCGCGCTGAATCTGCGCGCGCCGTTCTTCCTGAGTCAGGCGGCGGCGCGAGTCATGGGGGACCGGGGTGGCGCGATCGTGAACATCGCCGACCTGGCGGCGTTCGAGACGTGGAGGGGATACATCCCGCATTCGATCACGAAAGCCGGCATCGTGCAGATGACGCGCGGTCTCGCGCATGTGCTTGCGCCCAGAGTCCGCGTCAACGCTGTAGCGCCCGGGCCCGTGCTTCTCCCGGATGGATGGACGCCGGAGCAGGCCGAGAAGCTCATCGCAACCACGCCGTTGGGGAGGGTTGGCAGCCCCGCCGATGTGGCGCAGGCGGTTCTCTACCTCCTCAGCGCAGACTATGTGACAGGGGAGACGATTATCGTCGACGGAGGCCGTCACGTTCGCTACTGACGACGCGAGGAGACGCGCCGTCGCGGTATATTTCACCAGTAGAATGGTTCTTCGGCAGCAATTCCTTACGGGTGAATCCCTTGGCTGTGCGTGAATACGACGTTGTCATTGTTGGGGCGGGTCCGGCCGGCATGACGGCCGCGCTCTACACGGGTCGGGCGATGCTCCGCACGGCCGTGCTTGAGCGCGGATTTCCTGGCGGAGAGCTCCTCAACACCGAGTATCTCGACGACGTAATCGGCTTCCCCAAAATCCTCGGCTACGAGCTGGCGGAAAAGTTTGCCGCTCATGCCAAACAGTTCGGCGCGGAGTTCTTCGAGACGGCTACGGTAGTCTCGGTGACGAAAATGCCCGATGGGTATTTCCACACGGAGGCCGAAAACGGCGACATCTTCCGTTCGCCCGCCGCGATCGTGACCGCCGGCGGAACGCCGATCAAGCTGGGGATTCCGGGCGAGCTCGAGCACGCGGGGAAGGGAGTGTCGTACTGCGCGATCTGTGACGCCGCATTCTTCAAGCAGCAGATCGTGACCGTGGTCGGCGGCGGAGATGCCGCTTGCGAGGAGGCCGATTTCCTGACGCGCTACGCGACCAAGGTGTATCTCATTCACCGACGCCACGAGTTCAGAGCTTCCAAGATTCTGCAGAAGCACGTGTTCGAGAATCCGAAGATCGAAGTGATCTGGGATACCGTCGCGGAGAAAGTCGAGGGCGACCCAGAGCAGGGGATGACCGGCCTGCGCCTGCACGATCTCGTCACTCAGAAGCGAACCCTCCTCGCAGCGACCGGATTGTTCATCTTCGTCGGATTCCGTCCGAACACGGGCGTGATCGCCGGGCACTTCGACCACGACGTAATGGGTTACGTGGTCACTGACAACGCGATGATGTCTTCGATCCCGGGCCTTTTTGTGGCCGGTGATCTGAGGGCGCAGCTGACGCGACAGGTGACGACGGCGTCGGGCGACGCTACGACGGCGGCCATAGCCGCCGACAAGTACATCACGCGTTTCAAGGAAGCGGAGCGCGACGGCACCTTGGGGGAGGCAACGCAGGAAGCGCTGGAGAGCTCGCACACCAGCGGCGGAGGATACACCTGATGCAAGTCACGACCATCACCGTCGGCGCGTTTCAGGAGAATTCCTACCTGGTGGTGGACGAGCGCTCGAACCGGGCGGTGATCGTCGACCCGGGGAGCGAGGGTGATCGGCTCGTGGAAGAAATCGAGAATTCCGGAGCGACGCTCGAGGCGATCTGGATCACCCACGCCCACGTGGATCACGTCGGCGCGATCGCGTCCATAAAGCGGAAATGGGATGTGCCGATCTATCTGCATCCGCTCGACCGCCGCCTATACGAAGCGGCAGGCCGGCAGGCGCAGGTTTATGGCGTCCCGTTCGAGGAGCCGCCGGCTCCTGACCACGAGTTCGCGGATGGGCAGCAGATCAAGGTCGGAGACGCGGAGATGACGGTGCTTCACGCGCCCGGTCACGCGCCAGGTCACGTTGTAATCCACGGCAATGGCATCGCGCTGGTTGGCGATTGTCTGTTCGCGGGATCCATCGGGAGAACCGATCTTCCATTCTCGAATCCACCGCAGTTGGCCGCGTCGCTCGAGAAAATATCGGCGCTCGCTCCCGAGACGGTGGTCTATCCCGGTCACGGCATGGAGACGACGATTGGGCAGGAGCGGCTGTCGAATCCGTTTCTGAACGGCACCGCCCGCATTGTCGGACGCTAACCTCGATCTTCACAGTCAACGACCATGAGCGATAACACTCGCACCGAGAAGGATCCGCTTGGAACACTAGAGGTTCCCACAGACGCGCTCTATGGCGTGCAGACTCTGCGTGCCGTGCAGAATTTTCCAATCAGTGGGATGAAGCCGCTCCGGGCATTCGTCGACGCGACGGTGCAGATCAAGCGGGCGGCGGCGCTGACGCACAAGGAAACCGGACGACTCGACCCGAAGATCGCGGACGCGATCGTGAAGGCGGCGGACGAGGTTCTCGCCGGAAAGCACCGCGAGCATTTCGTCGTCGACGTCTACCAGGCCGGCGCGGGCACGTCGCACAACATGAACATCAACGAAGTGCTGGCCAACCGCGCCAACGAGATACTCGGCGGCAAGCGCGGGGCGTACTCGCCGGTTCATCCGAACGATCACGTCAACATGGCGCAGTCGACGAACGACGTGATTCCCACCGCGATAAGGCTCGCATGTCTGAGCGAACTGGGCGGCCTGGTGAAAGCGTTCGACGGACTTGCCAGGGAGTTCGAGAATAAAGGGAAGCAGTTCGACGACGTGCTGAAGACCGGCCGCACGCATCTCCAGGACGCGATGCCGATCCGGCTTGGACAGGAGCTCGACGCCTACGCGGGGTCCTTGCGACGCGGCCTCAAGCGCGTGTCCGAAGGCGCGGACTATCTGCGGGATCTGGGAATTGGCGGCAGCGCCGTCGGGACTGGCGTCAACGTCGAGCCGGAGTATCCGAAGCTCATGGTCAAGCACCTTCGCGAATCCATGAAGATCGAGCTGCGCGAGGGGAAGGATCGCATCCAGCTAATGCAGAGCATGGGAGACGTCGCCGGATTCAGCTCGCAGCTCAAAGTTCTCGCGCTCGATCTCAGCAAGATCGCGAGCGATCTGCGGCTGCTCGCCAGCGGACCGCGCACCGGCCTCGACGAGATTCGCTTGCCGGCGGTTCAGCCGGGCTCATCGATAATGCCCGGCAAGGTCAATCCATCGATTCCGGAAATGGTGAACCAGGTGTGCTTCCAGGTATTTGGCAACGACACCTGTGTGGCCGTGGCTGCCGAGCACGGCCAGCTCGAGCTGAACGTCATGATGCCCGTGATCGCGCACAACGTTCTTCTCTCGATGATGATCCTGGGGAACTCGGCGCGCGTGCTCGCGGAGAAGACGGTGAAGGGGCTGGAGGCGAACGAAGAGCAGTGCAGGTACTGGCTCGAGCGCTCGGCCGCTCTGGCGACGGCGCTGGCGCCACAGATCGGTTACGCGCGCGCCGCCGAGATCAGCAAGCAGTCGGTGAAGGAGAACGTGCTGATTCGCGATCTGGTGAAGCGGGAGAAAGTCTTGCCCGACAAGGAGATCGACGAAATCCTTGACCTTCGCAAGATGACCGAGATCGGGGTTCCGGGCGGGAAGCACGCCGGGGGGTCGGCGGGGTAAAGCACCGAAACTGAACGGCGGGAGACTCGTAACTGCAACTGAAGAGGCGGAGGCTGGCAACTGCAACTCAACGGGCGGGAGGCGTCAGTAGCGTAGTTGCCGGTGATTTAGTTCACGACGCCGGGACTTGCCTCTGTGGCATTCTGGCGACTGCTCGTGCCCGGTACGCCAGTAGTAAAGTCCCGGCGTCGTGAACTAACAAACTGACAGCTATGCTACTCACGCCTTCCGCCCGTTCAGTTGCGGTTAATAGCCAATAAGAGCGCCCGGAGTCCTGTCCCCTTGTCCGAACCGCCCCTAATCCCTATCCTGAGTGCATGCGGATAACCACCTGGGCTGAGTACGGCGTGATTTGCGCCCTCAACCTTGCCAAGCGCACCGATCTCGGGCCGGTGAATGGGCGGGAGATCGCTCGGCAGGAACGGCTTCCAGCCGACTATGTCGAACAGATTCTGTTGAGGCTGAGGCGCGCCGGCGTCATCACGAGCACGCGGGGCGCGAGGGGTGGCTACGTTCTGGCGCGCACGCCCGCGGAGATTTCCATCAGAGACGTGATCCACGCCTCGGAGCTCGAGACATTCGACCTCCATTGCGTGAGCCATCCGGTCGAAGAGGAGCGCTGCTCCGCGTCGCACAGCTGCAGCATCAGACCCGTGTGGGTGATGTTGCAAAAGCGTATCGACGACGTGCTTCAGGGCGTGAGTCTCGCCGACCTGCTGCACGACGAGCCGACGGTGCGCGAGCGGGTGGGATTGCCGAGCGCGGAGCGCAGCGGACCGGAGAAAGCCAGGCTCCCGATTCTCGAGACGGTCTAGATTTCCGGACCGGATGCGGAAACGGCGCGCCTGACTGAGCAGACGCGCCGTTCTTTTTTATGTGCCGAAGGGGGGACTCGAACCCCCACGAGCTTGCGCTCACTGGCTCCTGAAGCCAGCGCGTCTACCAGTTCCACCACTCCGGCGATAGCGACTCCGAAGATAGAAACTGAACATAGTGAAGTCAACGCGACCGGCATGATGTCGCCGAAGAGTTCGTCACGCGCGGATGGTGAAGTCAACGCGAGCGCTTTCCCAGCATCATTGTTGCGTCTAACTTGAGCACGAAGTCAAATGGCAGAGACAGTCGAGAAGGATGCGAAGGAGTCAATCGCGCGGAACAAACGCGCGCGACACGACTACCACATCATCGACACCTGGGAAGCGGGCATGGTTCTGACCGGCAGCGAGGTGAAGTCGCTTCGGAACGGAAAGGCCAACATCTCTGATTCCTACGCGATCGTCAAAGACGGAGAAGTCTTCCTGCTAAATCTGCACATATCGCCTTACGAACAGGCGAGCTACTACAATCACGAGCCCACTCGGACGCGGAAGCTCCTCCTGCATCGGAAGGAGATCCGCAAGATGATCGGCGCGGTCGAGCGTCAGGGGCTGACGCTGATTCCGCTCGAGCTCTACTTCAAGCGCGGAAAGGCGAAAGTCGCGCTCGCCCTGGGCAAGGGCAAGAAGCTCTACGACAAGCGCGCGGATGAAAAGCGCCGCGACGACGAGCGCGACATGCAGCGCGCGGTGCGCACTCGATGATCGCGCTGTTCCTGGCCATGCAGATCGCCGGCGCGCCGGCCGCCAGGCCCGCTCCGACTTTCATCGTCGTCCGCGACGGCCAGACTACGACATCGGTTCCCGTCACGATCAACGACGGTGAGGCCTTCGTGCGCGCCGACGTGCTGATGAAGGCGATGAAGGGAATGCTGATCACCGGCACCAACCTCCATTTCACGCTGGCACTGCCACGCGCCCGGTTGGATCTGATTGATGGGATCCCATTCGCCAAGTTCGATACGCTGACGGTGCCGCTCACGCGCGCGCCACAGGTGCGCGGTGGACAGCTCTACGTGCCGTTCCAGTTCGTGAGCGAGCTGATTCCGCGCTACGGCGGAGGCTACTTCTACGACGTCGCGCAGGGCGAGCTGCGGACTGCGACTCCCACCGCTGTCAGTAGCACTCCGGCCCGGACGACCACCGCCGCGCCGCCGCCTGTCAATCGTGGCCCGACTTCGACGACCACTTCCGCGCCGCCGGCGGCACCGGTCCGGACACGCGCCGCGCCTCGGCCATCCCCGAAAGTCGTCGTCATCGACGCGGGTCACGGCGGCCCCGATCGTGGGATGGTTGGTCCAATCGGCTCACCCACCTGGTTCACGGAGAAGGATGTCACGCTGTCGGTGGCGAAGAAGCTCGCGACGGTGCTGCACGCCCGCGGCTTCGACGTGCTGATGACGCGAGACACGGATACTCTGATCGCGCTTTCCGATCGCGGCCGCATTGCCAACAGCAACCACGGCGACGTCTTTATCTCGATCCACTGCAACGCGCCGGGCAGCAACAACGCCAAAGGCGCGCGTGAGCGCGGGTTCGAGACGTACTTTCTGGCCGAAGCGAAGACGGAGGACGAACGCCGCGTGCAGGACATGGAAAACGAATCGGTGAAATTCGAGACCGGAGCCAATGCCCCGAAGGGGGATCCGCTCAACTTCATCATCACCGACATGGCGCAGAACGAGCACCTGCGTGAGTCGAGCGATCTGGCCCAGACGATTCAACAGGGCCTGATCGACGTGCATCCCGGTCCAAACCGTGGCGTGCAGCAAGCAAACTTTGCCGTGCTGCGCGGGTCGTATATGCCGGCGGTGCTGATCGAGATCGGATTCGGCAGCAACCTGTCGGAGGCGACGTACCTGAGCGACCAGGCGAATCAGCGCGCGCTCGCGAGAAACATCGCCGAGTCGGTGATCGCGTATCTCGCGCACTACGATTCCCGAATCGGGGGCGCTCGGTGATCGCTCATTTCGCGCATTGCGATTCCCGGACTAGGGGTTCACGGTAGCGGTGACTCCGTCCGCGCTCGCAGTCACCGCCGCGGGAATCGAATTCCAGAATCCGGTGTTGCTCGCCGCCGGCACGGCCGCCTATGGGCGCGAGCTCGCGCGCGTGATCGATCTCGACGCGCTGGGAGGTCTGGTCACGAAGGCGGTGAGCATCGAGCGGCGACATGGGGCGCGAGCCCCACGCGTCGCGGAGTTCGAGGGTGGAATGATCAACGCAGTGGGGCTCGCCAATCCCGGCGTCGAGGAAGTTCGCTCCGAGCATCTCCCCTGGCTCGCGAACAACCTGCGGAAGGCGAAAGTCCTCGTGAACGTCGTGGGGAACCAGGTCGAGGAGTTTGGCGCAGTGGTGTCGATGCTCGATGATTCCCCCGCGATCTCGGGCTACGAGCTCAACGTCAGCTGCCCCAACGTGAGAGCAGGCGGGCTCGAGTTCGGCGCCGATCCGAAATCGTTGACTGAAGTGGTGACGAGGGCGCGCAAGGCAACCAAGAGGCCGATCTTCGTCAAGCTCTCGCCGACGTTGCAGGACATCGGACGGAGCGCGCAAACGGCGGCCGACGCCGGCGCCGACGGGATCTCGGTTGTGAACACGTTGCCCGGGCTCCTTATCGATGTCGATACCCGGAGACCCGCGCTCGGCTTCGGCACCGGGGGCGTGAGCGGGCCCGGGCTGCTGCCGGTCGGGCTGTTGGCAACCCGCAAGGTCGCGAAAGCAGTCCGCCTGCCGGTAATCGGAGTGGGCGGAATATCCGCGGCGACGGATATCATCCAGTACGTGATGGCCGGCGCGTCGCTAGTTGCGATTGGCACTGCCGCGATGCAGCACCCCAAACTCCCGGAGAAGGTCGTCGGCGATTTGGAGCGCTGGTGCAGGGCGAAGGGAGTAACTTCGTTGAGCGATCTGCGCGGATCTCTACAGTGGGAGAGCTGAAGTGACTCCTCATCGAGCGGCGGCAGCAGTACGACCGAAAGTCGCGACACGCAGCGCGCCGACGCGCTCCGCCGGGCCGATTCCGATCGTGGCGCTCGATTTCGGCCGCGCGGATCTGGCGCTCGCGATGGTCGAACGCCTCGGTGACGCCTGCAGCTTCTACAAAGTCGGGGGCGAGCTGTTCACGGCCGCCGGCCCGCAGATCGTCCAGACCCTCCGCGCGCTCGGCAAGGATGTTTTCCTGGACCTCAAGCTTCACGACATTCCGAATACGGTCAAAGGCGCGGCGCGGAGCGCGGCCTCGATAGGGGCCAAGCTGGTGACGGTTCATGCGACAGGTGGTCGCGAGATGGTCGAGGCCGCGGTCGAGGGGGCGGGCACCACCTGCGGAGTGCTCGG
>JADGQU010000334.1 GCA_017881545.1 Gemmatimonadaceae bacterium | reverse complement strand
CACTGTCTGCTCGGTCCACATGGAGGCATCCCTGTTCTGGCGCAACATCGCCGCCGTGGCGGCGCGATAGAGAGAGCCGGAGTCTACGTGCAGGTAACCGAGCTTCTCCGCAACCATCTGCGCGGTGGAAGACTTTCCCGATGCGGCCGGACCGTCGATCGCAATCACGAACGTCCGTCGCGTCATGCCGCCACTCGGCGAAGATCGTCCCAGAATCGGGGATAGGAGACAGCTACGCACTCCGGGTTCGTCACCGTGATGTGATTCCCCGAGGCGGCCGAGAGAATTCCAAATGCCATCGCAATGCGATGGTCGCCGCGCGGATCGATCGTGCCGGACAGGTCTCGGCGCGATGCGTGGACGCGCAATCCATCGGGAAACTCCTCAGCGTCCGCTCCAACCGCGCGAAGGTTCTGCACTACCGTACTGATGCGATCGCTCTCCTTTACTCGCAGCTCCGCCGCGCCCGTGATCTCGAGCTCCACCCCCGCGCCCGCCGCTATACACGCGAGCAGCGGCAGCTCGTCGATGAGCGATGGAACCTCCGCCTCCGTGATTCTGGTGCTCCTGAGCGCAGCCGGGCGAACGCGCAGCGATCCGATCTCTTCGCCCCCGCTGCTGGCGCTCGCGACTCTGTCGATTTGCGCACCCATCCGCGTCATCGCCGCGAGAAAGCCCGTGCGCGTAGGATTGAGGCAGACGTCCGTCAGCGTCAGCTCTCCAGCGCCGGCAAGCGACGCGAGCGCCACGAAGAACGCCGCTGAAGATGGATCCGCGGGCACATCGATCGCGATTGGATTGAGCCGGCGCGCGGGTCTCAGGCAGACCCGGGCGCCGTCGGTTTCCACGTCGACGCCCATGGCGCGAAGCATTCGCTCGGTGTGGTCACGCGATTGCGACTTCTCGGTCAGGCACACTTCGACCTGCGAGACGAGACCGGCAAGCAGAATGGCGCTCTTCACCTGTGCGCTCGAGGCATGCGTGTCCCAATCGATGCTTCTCAGGTCTGCCCCGTGCACGGTCATCGGCAGTCCATCTCCGTGCTCGAAGTCGAACTTTGCTCCCATGTACGTCAGGGGCTCGGCGATGCGCTTCATGGGACGCCGGCTCAGGCTGGCGTCCCCCTCGAACCGAGCCGAGAACGGATGTGCCGCGACCACGCCGGCGAGGAGACGCGTGGTGGTGCCGCTGTTGGCGCAGTCCAACGCACGGCGTGGCGGTTTCAGTCCGCGGATTCCCGCACCCTTCACTCGCATCTCGGCCGCCAGTGGCGGCATCTCCACACCAAGACCGCGCAGCACTTCAGCGGTGGCGCGGACATCCTCCGAGTCGAGAATGCCGCGAACGCGCGACTCACCGTCCGCGAGTGATGACAGAATGAGCGAGCGGTGGGAGATCGACTTGTCGCCCGGCACGCGAACCGTGCCGGACACCTTCAGCGGAGCCAAGATTCCAGCGCCGTTGCCGCGTCGGTCTTCTCGTCGCGGTATTTCACGATGACGGGAGTCTGGAGCGAGATACCCTGGCTCTCGCCCCAATCACCTTTCACCGCGCGCGCGCCCGGGACGACGACCGCGCCCTCGGGAATGACGAGTGGCTTCCCGCCCTCCGCCCGGTGAACGATTTGTCGCTCGAGATCATAAACCGGTGTGCCCCTCGTGAGAACGACGCCGGCACCGATCACGGCTCGCCTGCGCACAACCGTGCCCTCGTAGATCCCACAATTGCCGCCGACAACGACATCGTCCTCTACAACGACGGGAGATGCATTGATCGGCTCGAGCACCCCGCCAAGCTGCGCCGCTGCACTGAGGTGCACACGCTCGCCGACCTGTGCGCACGATCCAACCAGGGCGTGCGAGTCGATCATCGTGCCCGATCCGACGTGCGCGCCGACGTTTATGTACATGGGGGGCATGCACACGACGCCACTCGCGACATAGGCGCCGCGCCTGATGCTCGATCCGCCCGGAACGATGCGAATGCCGTCGGCAAGCGTCAGGGGCCGGGGCGGATAAGTGTCCTTGTCGAAGAAAGAGAGAATCGCACCATCGTTGATGCTCGCAATCGACATGTCGGTCATTCCACCGACGCGAAAGCCAAGGAGGATTCCACGCTTCACCCACGGGACGGCGCGCCATTCTCCGGTCGCTACGTCCTTTTGCGCCGCCCTCACACTTCCCGCTTCCAGCGCATCGAGAAGTTGTCTGACTACGCTACGTGCGTCGTCCGCGAGCTGTGCGCCCACCGGAGTGGATGCGAGCGACTCGACACGCTTCTCGATTTCACGAATGTCGGGCACCGTCACGCCGTGAGTGCGCCGACAGATATAAGAGCTGCGCGGACCGTCGGCTCGTATTTCTCGGCGAGGGGGACAAGTGGCAGGCGAAGAACGTTCGCGATGCGGCCCATCATCGCGAGCGCGGCCTTGGCTGGAATCGGATTGGACTCGACGAAAGCGGCGCCCGTCCACTCGGCGAGCTGGTGATTGATCGCGCGCGCCGCCCCGAAATCTCCGGCCGCGCACAGGTCCGTCAGCTGGGCGACGAGGCGGGGCGTCACGTTCGATGTCACCGAGATGATGCCGTCTCCGCCATCAGCCATCACCTGGAGCGTGAGAGGGTCGTCCCCTGACAGCACTGAAAATCGTGCTGGGCGGTGGCGGATGATCTCACCGATCTGCGCCAGATTTCCCGACGCCTCTTTCACCGCCAGAATGTTCTCGTGTTCAGCCAGCTCGAGGGTCGTGGCAGCTTCGATGTTGCTGGCCGTACGGCCCGGCACGTTGTAGACGACGATCGGAATTCGAACGGCATCCGCGATCGCCCGGAAGTGAGCGACGATTCCCCGCTGCGGAGGCTTGTTGTACATCGGCGAAGCGTGGAGCAAATGCGTAGCGCCAGCTGATTCCATCTCGATCGACAACGCAATCGCTTTTTTCGTGTCGTTCGATGCAGCACCGGCTACGACCGGAACGCGCCCTGCCGTCTGTTCGACAGTTATCTCGACCACGCGTCGATGCTCGGCCGTCGTCATGGTCGCGGCTTCGCCTGTCGATCCACAGGGGACTACGAAATGGACGCCGCTCGTGATCTGCCAATCAACGAACGCGCGCAGGGAGCGCTCGTCGATCTCGCCGGACTTGGAGAAAGGAGTGACGAGCGCTGTTCCACAGCCGGAAAGACGCTGGGATTTCATTTGTTAAATCTACGCGGCTCTCGCCGCGCGGAGCGAATCCGGCCTAGCTCCCGCGCTGCTTCACAAGAACGACGTTGGGCGCGCCCACTCCCTTCAAAAACAACTCGCCGGTCCATCCAACTTCCGCGACCAGCGAATCCGCCTTGATCTCGAGCTTGTGCACGTCCTCTGAAACCCCGATTACCGGACGAACTTCGCGCAGCAGAACGTGGTCGCCGTTGACAGCGTAGGCGCCGACGGACGTCTCTCTTGGATCTCTTTTCCCGTCGATATTCTTGTCGAGCGTGAGCGTGTAGTGCCGGTCCGGGGTGAGGTCGAGCTTCACGTAAAACTCCCACGGCTTTTTGAAGGTCGATCCCTTGGCGGCGTAGGCGTAGCTCCCGGGCAGGGTCGGCGGAACGGGATCCGAGTCACCGTTGCCTCTGCAGCCGGCAACGACCAGAACGCCGGCGAC
>JADGQU010000333.1 GCA_017881545.1 Gemmatimonadaceae bacterium | reverse complement strand
GTCCGGGGGGATGGCCGCCAGCTCACAGGCCGGTTCGTCGCACCAATGGACGGCACGGGCGCGCCGGTAACTGGTATTCCCGATATCGACGAAATTCAGATACGCCGGCCGAGCGGCGCGTTCCTCGACGCCACCTTCCTTGCGCGAGGCAAGCCGGCGTTTGGATATCGCGCCTTTCAGTCCCAGGATGGTCGATCGTTGATGATCGTTTCAGTTGATCCTGTGACGCGAGTCGCGTTGACAACTGTAGTCGTCTATGATCGCAGGTTTACAGTCTCGCAAGGATAAAGTCACTTGTTCCGACTAACGATCGTAGTGATTCTGCTCGCAGTTGCTTTCTACTTTTATCGACGCGGCAAAGTGAGCGAGGAGCAGCCGCGAGCCGCGATGACCGACGAGCAGATAAAGCAAGGGTGGCGCGCGCTCGGCTTCTTTTGCGAATTGGACGATCAGAAACGGGTGTGGACGCTGACGGGATCTCGGGCCGGCCTGCTCTACTTTCCCGACCTCCTGCTCGGCTATGTCAATGATCCGGCAAACGCGGCGAACGGAGAAAAGAAGCACTACGGCCCTTACTGGTCTCTTGAAATAATGACGTGGCAAGACGCCGGATTCGACGGCAACGCAATTCGTGGCTCTTTGACGGATCTCACGCGACTCGCTGAGCTCGTTGAAGCAAAGCTTGCTACCGCCCAACCCGGTTCGCCGGTTCGTATCCGCGAGGAGTTCGCGCCCAACAGTCCCTACTCTCTTCTGCTGGACATCCGTGCCGACGGGTTCGACCCTTCCTCGGCGGACGGTGAGCGACTGGGCGCTGCTACCCAAAAACCGTTGCAGCCGCCAAAGAATGCATGACTCGAGCTGCCACACCGCGTGAAGAAGACCGTCCTCCTGTACGGCCTCCTCGGCGGCGTGTTGATCGCCGTGCTCAAGATCGTCGAGTACCGCTACCTCGTCCTCGAGCACTCGCTCGAGATTTACGGCGGCATCGTCGCGCTGCTCTTTTCAGGGCTTGGCATCTGGCTCGGCCTCAAGCTCACGCGGACACGCGAGACAGTGGTCGTGCGAGAAGTGCCGGTGCCGGTAACGGGGCCGTTCGAGCGGGATGAGAAGCGGCGCGAGCAACTCGGCATCACGCCGCGGGAAATCGAGATTATGGAAGCGATGGCGGCCGGGTTGAGCAATCGGGAGATCGCCGAACGGCTGTTCGTGAGTGAGAACACGGTGAAGACGCACGCTGCCCGATTGTTCGACAAGCTCTCGGCGCAGCGGCGGACGCAGGCCGTACAGCGCGCAAAGGAAGCGGGGCTCATCCCCTGAAAGGATGATTTCTCAGGTTTTGCCGCAAAATCATCAATTCGGGTGACGCGGAACGGGAGCGAAACGGCGAGAGTGACGGCCGTTCACCCACCCATTCCACATTCAGAGGACTCGATCCATGAAGAAAACCGTACTCACCTTCGGCCTGATCTCAGGCGCAATCCTATCGGCGTGGATGCTCGCCACCGTCCCGTTTCTGGAGGAGGTCGGCGACTGGGGCGCGGTCCTCGGCTACACGTCGATGGTGCTCGCCTTCCTGCTGATCTTCTTCGGCATACGCTCGTATCGGGACAACGTGGCCGGCGGCACTGTGCGCTTCGGCCGCGCGCTCGCGGTCGGGACGCTCATCGGGGTGATAGCGTCGCTTTGCTACGTGGCGACGTGGGAAGTCGTCTACTTCAAATTCATGCCCGACTTCCCGGCGAAGTATCAGGCACACGTGCTCGACAAGGCACGGGCGAATGGCGAAACTGAGGAGGCGATTGCCAAGAGGAAGGCTGATCTGGACAAGTGGGCGGAGATGTACAAGAACCCCGCTATCAACGTGGCGATGACGTTCGCGGAGCCGCTGCCGGTGGCGTTGATAATCGCGCTGGTGTCGGCTGGCGTATTGAGTCGGCGGAGGAAGGGCACGATGGCGAACGCTTGAAACCTGTGAGGTAAAAGGAATGGGCAAACTAATTGGCGCAGCCATGATTCCGCTCTTCGTCCTGGGAGTCGCATGTTCGAAAGCGCCTCCCAGGCCCTCGGCTAGCGAGGCCGGCGCCGGTATCGATTCGCTGAACGTGCGCCTTGAGCAAGCGTATCGTAGCAAAGATCCTCAGGCGTACGCGGCGCTGTACACCGACAGTGCGGTCTTCGAATGGCCGGCGTCCAATACGGTGCGGGGCCCGGCCGGACTGGAAGCGATGGCCCGTGAGCTTTGGCCACCGCTCCACGACCTCGACCTCAAGCTGACCGTCGCGTCTCGAAAGGTCGCGGCTGATCACGCGACGGAGTTCGGCGCATTCCGGGAATCCTGGCGCGATCCAAAGGGCGTGCGCATGGCGGAGTTCGGTCGATACGTCGTCTATTTCGTCCGCCAGGGGGATGGTAGCTGGCGGATCGACCGCTTCTTCGGTTTCGAGGATTCGACTCGGAAGGTCGCTGCGCGGCCTTAGGGATGCAGATGAACTAACGCGTCGCGCGGGGCAGATGCTTTCAAGCGGGGGCTAGTGGATCCTCTTTTAATATTCGTCGGTGTTGTCGCCGCCGGCACCGGCGCCGGCGCGTACGCTCTCACGGTGCGCGATCTCATTCGACGCGGCCGCCTTCACCGGCAGAAGGAGCGTCTGCTCCGCGAGGGCCGATTGCCCGCGCTGCCCGGCGAGCGAGTGCCGTGCCCTGAATGCGCCGAGGCAATCCTCCCGCAAGCTCGGCGATGCCCCTACTGCCGCGCGAGCGTCGCGGGACGCGTGTAGTGAGCGCGGACGATCGTGACCGCGGCTCCACCATGTCACGCAATCGACTAGGAAGCCGGTCTGCGCTCGCAGTGTTCTTGATCGGCGTCGCGTATTTTGTGACGTTGGCGGTCGGCTTTGCGGTCCACGGCCTAACCGAGCCGATCGTCGGCCCCATCCTGGCGGTCATGGAGGTGCTGACACTGCTGTCGGCACCCCTGATGGTGGTAGTCATGGCCGCAATCCATGACTACGCATCAGCCAATCACAAGATCTACGGCTTGATCGCGCTCGCGTTTACGATCCTTTTTGTGGGCATGACGAGCGTTCTTCATTTCGTGGAGTTGACGGCGCTACGGCAACTGGGATCAGGTGGAATAGTGTGGCCGTCGCCGGAGTACGCGGTAGAATTGCTTGCCTGGAACTTGTTTCTCGGCCTCGCACTGCTGTTCGCCGCACAAGTATTTGACAATGGCGGCCCGGAACGCGGTGTGCGACGTGGTTTGCTAATCAGTGGCGTTCTCTGCGTCGCCGGTATCATCGGGCCTGCGGTCGGAAACATGCGGCTTCAGCTGGTCGGCGTACTGGGGTACGCGGTGGTGCTCCCGGTTGTTTGCCTGATGCTGGCTCGGCTATTTCGCAGCAATCGCGCGCGCGCCTCGCTGTCTAACGATGAGGTTTCCCCTGACGGCGTATCAGGAAATCGCTGACGGCGCTCCGATACCCGGCTGCAGAATTTGAGGCTTGGGTTTAGCCCGCGACGGCCGACGACGTCTGCGTCAATACCTCACCGGCGTACCACAATGGAGGCCTCCATGACCGCGACAATCCGGTCCATACTGGTTCGAACCCACGCATGTACTTGCAGTTCGCTTGTGCTCCTCTCTAGCCTCCTCGTCGCCGGCTGCTCCCAGGACTC
>JADGQU010000332.1 GCA_017881545.1 Gemmatimonadaceae bacterium | reverse complement strand
TCCGAGTCCCCGTTGCCCTTGCAACCGGTAGCAACCAGAACTCCAGCGAGGATTGCGAAAGAAAAGCGAGAGCGTGCCATGGTGTTCAATACGAGAAATGGATAGCGAGGTTTCACCGGCCGGGCAGCTCGAGCACGTCGCGCATTGTAAACACCCCTTTCTTCCCGACGAGCCAGTCCGCCGCCGTCAGCGCGCCCTCGGCGAACACGCGCCGGTCACGCGCCAGATGCGTGAGTGAAAGCTGCTCGAATGCTCCGTCAAAAATCAGCTCGTGCGTGCCTGGCACGGAGCCAGTTCTCACGCTCGTCGTGGGGATAGGCCGCTCCAGTGCGTCGCTCGCTGCCTTGGCAATCGCTATCGCGGTGCCCGAGGGCGCATCCTTTTTCTTCGAGTGATGGGTTTCGACTATGTGTGCATCGAAATCCTCGAGAAAGCGCATCATTGTGCCGGCGTAGCGTGCGAGCTCGATCAAGACGTTGACTCCGAGCGAGAAATTCGGAGACCAGAGGAGCGGCGTCCCGGTTTCATTCGCGATCCGCGTCACAGCCGGAAGTGAGTCGTACCAGCCCGTCGTCCCGGCGACGACCGGCACTCCGGCGCGCAGACACGCCGTAATGTTTCCGACCGCCGCGTCCGGCTGCGTGAATTCCACCGCGACCTCCGGCCGTCCGAGCGACCGCACGTCGATTCCCTTCCCGCCCGCATTCTCACGCTCGCCGACGATCGCCGTGACCTTCCAGCCCTTGTCGATTGCCAGCTGCCTGACTGCCTGGCCCATTTTGCCGTCGCCGATGATCGCCACAGCGCGAGCGCTCATTTGCCCGCCCGCGCAAAGAACGCGTCGTGCAGACGCTCGATCACCGGATTCAGCTGATCGCCATCCACGATCATGGTGAGATTTATTCCCGTCGCGCTCAGGGACATCATGTGCACCTTGATTCCGTCGAGGGCGCCGATCGCGCGGCCCATCGCCGCGCTGTCCTCGCTGATCCCCGCACCAACCACGGCGACGATCGCGTGATCGCGCTCGACTGAAACATCTCCGAGCTGTGAGAGCTCGACCACCAGTGACTCGAGCCCCGACGGATCATCCACGGTTACGGAGACTGACACTTCCGAAGTCGCAACGACATCTATCGAGACGCCGTTCCTCTCGAAGATCTCGAACACCCGCCTCAGAAATCCCCGCGCGAACAGCATCTTGGCCGCGGTGACCTTCACGACCGTGATTCCGCCCTTGCCCGCGATCGCGCTCACGGCGCGGCGGGGCGCGTCGAACGTGATGCGCGTTCCCTTGCCTTTGGGATTCCGCGAATTGTAAATGAAAACCGGAATACCGAGCCGCACGGCCGGGGCGATGGTATTCGGATGAAGAACCTTCGCGCCGAACGACGCGAGCTCCGATGCTTCGTCGAAACGGATCTGCTCGATCAGCTTGGATCCCTTCACGACCCGCGGGTCCGCCGTCAACATCCCATCAACATCGGTCCAGATCTCGATCGCATCGGCGTGGAGCGCCGCGCCAAGTAAGGACGCGCTATAGTCCGACCCGCCGCGCCCAAGCGTCGTCGTGATTCCGCGCACCGTCCGGCCGATGAACCCGCCCATGACCGGCACCTTTCCGCTCTGGATCAGGGGCTGTACCAGGTCGCGCGCGGCTTCAGCGATCGCGTCGGTTTGCGGTTCGGCTGCCATGAAATTGTCGTCAGTAACGAAAACATCGCGCGCGTCCATGTGCTCCGCCGGAATGCCGCGCAGTTTGAAGAATTCCGCGACGAGATGCGACGAGAGCTGCTCTCCGAACGCGGCGATAGCATCGAAGCTGCGCGGCGTCGCGTGACCCAGCACCGAGAGCGCTTCGGCGAGGCTCGCGAGCTCGTCGAAGCTCGCGCTCATCTCCCCCGCGACTTCAGAAGCCTCGGCCGAGGTACCAAGGAGTTTCTCGCATTGCTGAAAATGGCGGTCGCGAAGTGTTTCTACGCCGCGGAGCGCCCCGATGAGATGCCCCTTCGCCGACTGCTCTCCGATCGCCAGCAGCGCATTCGTCGCACCGCCGAGAGCAGACACGACGACGGCGGGCTGTCGATCAAGACGGCCCTTGACGATTTCGGCGGCACGCTCGATCGCGTCCGAATCGCCGACCGACGTCCCGCCAAACTTTACGACGATCACGCGGAGTCGAGAGCGCCGTTGGAGGCGAGCAGCTCCGCGTTCAGCACGGACCCGCCGGCTGCTCCGCGAACCGTGTTGTGCCCGAGAGCGACCATGCGCAGATCCAGCACCGCGTCGCGGCGCACGCGCCCGACCGTCACCGTCATTCCCTTGCCGGCGCCGACATCCCGCTTCGGCTGCGGACGATCCACCGCGTCAGTGACGACGAGTGGATGCTCCGGCCGCGTCGGCAGCCCGCGCGTCGCCGCGAATCCCTGCCAGCTCCGCATCGTTTCGATCGCGGACTCGGGCGTCGGCTTCTCCTCGAAGCCGATCGTCATGCAGATCGTGTGGCCGTGCACAACAGGGACGCGGTTCGTGTGCGCGCTCACCTTGAACGTCGCGCTAGTCACCTCGCCGTCCTCGTACGTGCCGAGCAGCTTGAGCATCTCGCGCTCGAGCTTGGGCTCTTCGTCGGCGATGTACGGAATCACGTTGCCGAGGATGTCGAGCGACGGCACGCCGGGGTAACCGGCCCCCGACACCGCCTGCATCGTCGACAGAAAGAGCTGCCGGCTCCCGAACTTCTGGTGCAGCGGCGCGAGAGCGACCGCAGCCACTGTCGCCGAACAGTTGGCGTTCGTCACAATGGCTCCGCTCCAGCCACGGCGCTGCCGCTGGCACTCGATGAGGGCCAGATGGTCACCGTTCACTTCAGGAATCACGAGCGGCACGTCGGGCTCCATCCGGAAATTCTTGGCGTTGCTGAGCACGAACTTCCCCGCCTCGGCAAATGCCTTTTCAACTTCGCCTGCTACGACCGCATCGAGCGCCGAGAACACGATCGGCGCGCTGACGACGCCTGGATCGCAGGCGATCACGCGGCGCGCCTGGATCGCATCAGGCGGCGGCGGGCCTTCCAACCATCGCGTCGCCTCGCCGTATTTTTTCCCCGCGGACCGCTCTGATGCCGCGAGCTCGACGAGCTCGAACCACGGATGATTGGCGAGCATCCGCACGAACATCTGGCCCACCGCGCCGGTGGCGCCGAGTACCGCGACGGGCCATTTGCCCTTGCGCTTTCCTGGAATCGGCGGAGTCGTCATCTGGCGAGAAGTGTTTTGGCGAGTTTTTCGTAAGTCTCGACGCTGGCTCTCAGCGCTTCAACGTCTATGTATTCGTCCGGTGTGTGCGCCACGTGAATCGAGCCGGGCCCGAACAAGAGCGGCTCGCCCCAGTTCGAGAGCAGCGGAATATCCGACGTGTATGCGACCGGACCAGTCTCGAATCCGGGCACCGTTGCGAATCGCTGCGCCGGGATGCTCGAGCCAAACTCCACGTCGGCGACTCCCTTGGCCCAGTCGAGCACCATCTTCTTGATCGGCGCGACGTCGCCGACGAGTCTGAACATGATCTCCGACTCAGCGTGGGCGGGGATGATGTTGGCCTCGGTGCCGCCCTTGATCGTTCCGATGTTGACCGTGGTTTCACCGAGCACGGGATCCTTTGGCAACGGCAGCTTCCGCAGCGTCGGCA
>JADGQU010000066.1 GCA_017881545.1 Gemmatimonadaceae bacterium | reverse complement strand
GCAAAACGAGCTGTTTGAACCGGGGCGGCTTTAAGAGTCAGGCATGCTGGTTGCCATAGTGTTCGCCGTGCCCTGGCATAACGCGCAGACGGAGCTCTGATGTGCGCCAAGCCTGGGACGTGTTCTTTCGCTCTGCGTGTAACTCACTTCTTGCGAGGATGCCATCATGCTTTGGACGATCGCGGTAATACTCTTCATCCTTTGGATTCTTGGGTTCTTCATTGTGCACGTCGGGGGTGGGCTGATCCACATTCTCCTGGTGATCGCAGTGATCGTGATCATCTATCGCCTCGTCACCGGGCGGCCAGTCGTTTAGCGACGAACCGCCGCGCGGCCGCGGCGACGTATTGCCTCGGCATAGTGCTGCCCTCTACAATCCGCTGTAACGCGGATCAGGAGGGCAGCATTTCACATCGGTCGACGTGACTCGGACCGCTGACGGCGGCGGCGCGCCCCTGCCGCTGGACTCGGTTCTCTCCGCGGTACGAGTCGTTCTGTACGAGCCCCAGGACCCGGTCAACATCGCGGCGACGATTCGCGCAATGAAGAACATGGGGTGCTCCGATCTCTACCTCGTCCGCTCCGTGGAATACGATCCATGGAGGCTCGAGGGAATCGCCCATGACACGGGCGACATCATCAAGCGCATCAGGACCTGCGCGACCATCGAGGAAGCGCTCAATGGAGTGGTGAGGGTCGCGGGCTTCACGGCGAGACGCCGCGCGGCCAAGCGCGACGTGACAAATCCGAAGGCCGCCAGCGTGGAGCTGCTCGATTTCGCGCGCAGCGGTCCCGTGGCGATCCTGTTCGGAAGGGAGGACAAGGGACTTCCCAACGAGATTCTCGACCGCGCCCACATCGTGGTCACCATCCCGACGACGGAGCATGCGTCACTCAATCTGGCGCAGGCCGTCCTCATCGCCCTCTACGAGCTGCATCTCTCGGCGGCTGACTCCACCCGTACGCTCGCTCCACCGCGCAAGGACGCCCCGCCGGCGACCGCGGAAGAATACGAGCAGCTGTTCGCCGACGCCGAACGCGGTCTCTACACGATCGATTTCTTCAAGACCCGTTTTCACGAGCACATCATGCGCTCGGTGCGCACTCTCTTCTATCGCGCGGCTCCGGACTCCCGCGAGCTCGCGCTCCTCCGCGCGATTTTTATCGAAATCGTCCGAACAATGGACCGCATCGCTAAGGGAAAGGCAGGAGGCTTGCCGCGATGAGCGCGCACCTTGCGCCACAATACTTGTCCGAACATTTTTCCGCCTGCCGGTGGCTTGTGAAATTCTTCACGAGGCCGACCGATTAACTCGCCTTCACACGAATTTCGCGGATGAACTTGCGAAGCAGATGGCTAGCGGTGCCGGGGTTCGTATGCATCGCCGCGCTCGCCACCATGCTCTCTGCATATAGTGGTGCCTCTTCATCGGAAGGGAACAGCCCCGTGCAACCGGTCGCGTTCCGCCACACGGTTCATGTGGATACGCTGAAGATGAACTGCCTCTACTGCCACTTCGCCGCTAACAAGTCCTTCGACCCGGGGCTTCCCGCGGTTGGCACTTGCATGGGGTGTCACACAGTCGTGGCCGGAACGTTGCCAGCGAACAAGGTGGAAATCCAAAAGCTCGCCGCGTTCTGGAACAAGAAAGAGCCGGTGCCCTGGATTCGCATCCACAAGCTGCCGGAGTACGTTCACTTCCCGCACATGCGCCACGTGAACGCCGGCGTGACGTGTCAGACGTGTCACGGACAGATCCAGACCATGAAGCAGGTCTACCAGGCGTCGTCGCTCAACATGGGCTGGTGCATCAACTGTCATATTGGTCAGTCGAATCCGCCGTTCAAGGCGAGATACGACTGCAGCACATGTCACTACTAGTCGCATGAGCACCGAACAGGAATCAAGCGCGCGCACGGCGGCCCCCGCGCCGGCAGTCGGCGTTCCGTCTCCCGGCGTCAAGCGCCGAGAGTTTCTCAAAGTCCTCGGTGTCGGCACCGCCGCGACCACGATTCTGGGATGCACCTCCGAGAAAGTCGAGAAGCTCATTCCCTATCTGGTTTCTCCGGACCAGACGGTGCCGGGTGTATCGACATACTACGCGACGACGTGTCGCGAATGCTCCGCCGCCTGCGGCGTCATTGCCGAGACTCGCGACGGCCGTACGATCAAGCTCGAGGGCAATCCGGACCACCCCGTGAATCGGGGGGCGCTCTGCGCGCGCGGACAGGCGGCTCTGCAAGGTCTCTACAATCCGGATCGCTATCGCGGCCCGATGGTGCGGCGCAACGGACAACTCCAGAGCGTGGGCTGGGACGAGGCGCTGCAAATCTTCGCGCAGAAACTGGGAGAGACGCGCAGCCGCGGTGGCGCGGCGAGCACCGTGTTCATCAATCAGCACGAGTCTGGGAGTTTTCCTGGTTTCCTCGACACCTGGCTCGCCGGCTTCGGAATGCCCGCTCATCTCAGCTACGATGCGGGCGCCGATCACGCCGTTATTGCGGCAAACCGACAAAGCTACGGCGTTGCCTGGCCCAGGCTCGATTTCCGCGCTGCTCGACTGGTCGTTTCGATCGGGGCGGATTTTCTCGACAGCTGGGGCGCGATGGTGCCGCAGCAGCTCGACTTCGCCGATGCGCGCGCCGATCATGAGAATAGCCCGCGCCTCATTTACGTTGGTCCACGCCGCTCGCTCACCGGACTCAACGCCGATCAGTGGATCGATTGCCGCCCGGGCAGCGAGATCTCGATCGTGCGCATGCTTGCCGGTCAGCTCTCGGGCGATGCGGCCGCGCAGACAACGGGCGTCAGCGCCTCCGTACTCAATGCGTTCAGCAGAGAGTTCGCCGCGTCGACATCGAGCATGGTGCTCGCCGGCGGCGGAGGGGCGGACGGCTTCGACGTCGCGCTCGCCGCGAACGCTCTCAATCAGTCGCGCGGCAGCGTCGGCCTCACTATCAAGCCAAACGAAGGATACCTGGGCTTCGACCGCATGGCGGCGCCCGCCGAGCTGCGCGCTCTGGCCGAGCGCATGAACTCCGGCGGTATCCCGCTGCTGATGGTGCGCGGAGCCAATCCCGCATTCACGCTTCCGAAGTCGGCGGGATTTGCCGCCGCGATGGCGAAGGTTCCCTTCAAGGTCAGCTTCTCGAGCTACCCGGACGAAACTTCGGAGCTGGCCGATCTGATCCTCCCCGACCATCACTCGCTCGAGCAGTGGGGAGATACCGAGCCGGTTCGCGGGACGATTTCGCTTCAGCAACCGACCATGGATCCCGTGTTCGATACCCGCGCGACGTCGGATGTGCTGATCGCCGCGGCGAAGAAAGATCCTGGAAGCGCCGCGCGCTATCCAATGGCTGACTACCGGAGCTGGTTGATAAGCCGCTTCCCGGGCGGAGCTGCAGGACTCGCCGCGGCGCTTCCGCGCGGGATCGCGTCCGGCTCACTCGGCGAGTCGACGACGGCGCGTCCTGTTCCACCGGTTCGCGCCTCAACTCCGATCGAGCAATCGAGCGGCAACATGTACCTCGTCGTCTATCCGCACCCGTTCCTCGGGGACGGGCGCGGCGCGAACAAGCCGTGGCTCCAGGAAATCCCCGATCCGGTCACGAAGATCTGCTGGCAGACCGTGGCCGAGATGAATCCCGCAACCGCCGAGAAAATGGGGTTCGCAAACGGCGATCTGGTCACCGTGCAGACCTCGGCGGGAAGCTTGACGCTGCCGGTTCTCAGATACCCGGGCATGCAGCGCGACACCGTCGCGATTGGCACAGGCAGGGGCCACGCGCACTCCGGCCGATACGCGAAGGCTGGATTCAATCCCCTCGAGATTCTCCCGCTCGCCGAAGACCGCGCCGGAGGAATCGCCTTTGTCTCGACCAAGGCCAACGTCTCAAAAGCAGGTGGCTACGCGCAGATCGTCACGACCGAAGGATCAGCCCGCCAGCACGGACGAGGCATCGGCCAGGCGATCGCCCTCGTGGATCTTCTGGCGGGAAGACCCGGCCACGACACCGGAGCCTCGGACATCGCGGAGGTTGCGGCGACGGGTCTGTTCGGCAGAGAGGGCGGCACCAACCCTGGCACCGGAGAGCACACAGAAGGTGGAGCGGAGCACGCCGAAGAAATGCCAGGGGACGCTCCGCACCAGTTCCTCCCCGGCCTCAGGTCGCCCGTCGCGAACGACGCGCAGGGAGAGCAGGGCGATCCGAACTCGAAGGACAAGGGCATGTACGATCCGAATCACTGGAGCGGCATGGCCAAGCGCCGCTGGGCGATGACGGTCGATCTCGCGCGCTGCACCGGATGCGCAGCGTGCGTCAGCGCCTGCTACGCCGAGAACAACATCCCAACCGTGGGCGCTGATTGGCAGGTCGGAAAAGTTCTTCCCGACCGTACCGGCTTTGGCGCAAACCTGCTTCGCAGTCGCGAAATGGCGTGGATCCGCATTGAGCGCTACTACGAGGGCGGGGAAGACGGCGGCGCCGATTTCGACACTCGCTTCATCCCGATGATGTGCCAGCAGTGCGGCAATGCGCCCTGCGAGCCTGTTTGCCCGGTCTACGCAACTTACCATTCGCCCGACGGCCTCAACGTGCAGGTGTACAATCGGTGCGTCGGCACGCGCTATTGCTCCAACAACTGCCCATACAAGGTTCGCTACTTCAACTGGTTCGGCTACGGTGAACCGGCCCGCCCGCAGTACGCGTTCCCGGAACCACTCCACTGGCAGCTGAATCCCGACGTCACTGTGCGCGGCAAGGGTGTGATGGAGAAATGCACTTTCTGCGTGCAGAGAATCCGGGAGGCGGAGAATCGCGCGACGGCCGAAAAACGCCCACTGAAGCCGGACGAATTCACCACGGCGTGCGCGGCAGGCTGTCCCTCGCGTGCGATCGTGTTCGGTGATGCGGCTGATGAGAACTGGACCGTCACTCAGATGGCGAAAGATGCGCGCGCGTACCACGTCTTCGAAGAGCTCAACACATTCACGGCGGTCGTCTACTTGAAGAAGGTGACACATCCGGCGCCTGCCGGGCCGGGGGGCGCATAACCATGGCGACTCTCACGCAACCGGTACCATCGCGCGACGAGCCACGCCGGCCGAACATCGCTTCGGCAGACGTACAGCTGCCGGCGGTAAGAGACTACGAGCAGGTCGATCGCGAGATCGTCGGCACTCTTCACCCGACGGTCGCCTGGTTCATTGGGCTCGGCATCGCGGTGTTCTTCCTGTTCACAGGAATCGCGGCGTGGATGTACCAGATCTACAGCGGCCTCGGAGTGGCCGGCTACAACCCGCCGGTGATGTGGGGTGTGTATATCATCACCTTCGTCTTCTGGGTCGGTATCGGCCACGCCGGCACGCTCATCTCGGCGATTCTTTATCTCTTCCGAGCCGGATTCCGCACGACGATCTATCGGTGCGCCGAGGCGATGACGGTGTTCGCCGTCATGACGGCAGGACTCTTCCCGATTCTGCACCTCGGGCGACCGTGGAAGTTCTTCTGGCTCATCCCGTATCCCAACTGGCGCTACATCTGGCCGCAGTTCAAGAGTCCACTGGTGTGGGACGTGTTCGCGATTCTTACCTACCTCACGATCTCGAGCACCTTCCTGTACGTCGGCCTGATACCAGACATCGCGGTCCTGCGCGACCGCGAGAACATCAGTCCGATGAGAAAGCGGATCTACAGCGTGCTCTCGCTGGGGTGGCGGAACACCGACAGCGAATGGCGTCACTTCGCGCGCGCGTACCTCTTCCTCGCCGCGTTCTCGACGCCGCTGGTTCTGTCGGTGCACTCGGTCGTGTCCTTCGACTTCGCCATGGCGCTTGTGCCGGGATGGCACACCACGATTTTCGCGCCCTACTTCGTCGCCGGCGCGATCTTCTCGGGAATCGGGATGGTGTTCACGATCATCATCCCGCTCAGAAAGTTTTTCGGGCTCCGGCATTACGTCACGATCAACCACCTCGACGCTGCTGCGAAGCTGTGCTTGTTCACGTCGCTCGTTGTCGGCTGCGCTTACATGACGGAGTGGTTCGTGGCGTGGTTCAGCGGCAACGAATTCGAGAAGGCCTTTTTCGCCAATCGCATCTGGGGACAGTGGTGGTGGGCGTCGGCAATTCTGTACACCTGCAACATGGTGTTGCCGCTCTCGCTCTTCTCGCAGAGACTCCGGCGAAATCCGTCCTGGCTCTTCATTCTCTCGTTTACGATCAACATCGGCATGTGGTTCGAGCGCTTCGTGATCGTCGTGCCGTCGTTGTCGCATGAGTTCGAGCCGTGGCAGTGGACAAGCTACCGTCCGACCTGGGTGGACTACGCAATCCTTGCCGGAAGTTTTGGCTGGTTCTCGATGTGGTTCCTGCTCTTCATCAAGCAGCTGCCCGTGATTGCAATCTCGGAAGTGAAGGAGATTGTTCCACCCAAGCTCAGAAAGGCGCACCCGCACGGGATCGATCCCGCCGGCCGCCACTTCGAGTATGAGGCGGATACGCCGGGAGAGTTCGCCTGATGCGTGGCGTCATTGGTGCGTTTCACGAGCTCGACGCCGCGGTGAGCGCCATCGAAGCGCTCAAGGAGGGGGGAGTCGGCGCGATTCGCGTCTACACTCCGACGCCCCGGCACGAGTTGGAGGAAGCGATCGGTGCGCCGCCGAGCTCGGTGCGGCGCTACACGCTGATCGGTGGCTTGCTGGGCGTGACGTTCGGCTTCTGGATCGCGATCTGGACGTCGGATTATTGGCCGCTCGTTGTCGGCGGCAAGCCGATCGCGTCGTGGGTGCCGTACACGATCTTCGGATTCGAGGTGATGGTGCTGGTCGGAGCGCTCTCGACGGTCGTGGGACTGTTCATCAATTCGCGCATCCCTCGGCTCACGATGATGGTGGGCTACGATCCGCGCTTTAGCCACGGCGACTACGGAGTCTGGGTCGAGTGTCCTCCGGAAAAGGCGAAAACGGCTGAAGGGCTTCTTCGCGAGCATGGCGCTGTGGAGGTGCGGCTTGAGCGCTAGGACGCACCGTTTGGGCGCGAGGATGCGCGCCGTTAGAGGAGCGATGCGCCTCCTCGTTCTGGCGATTCCTCTCACGCTCACCGCTTGCGAGTGGTTCACCGACTTCAAGCGCCAGCCATCGATCTGGACATGGGAGGTGGTGAAGGACACGCTTACGCCGTCCCGCGGTAATCCGCAGATGTCGGTTCCAACGACTGGAACGGCGGTCGCGGGGTTTCAGGTGTCGTACGGCGCGTTCCCGGCGACGATCGACTCGATGGCCGCGCTCAGGAATCCCACGCCTGCATCCGATTCATCCCTCGCCAACGGCAGAAAGTACTTTCAGATCAATTGCGCCGTCTGCCACGGCGAGCGCGCGATGGGCGATGGCACCGCCACGAAGTTCGGGATGATCGGCATCAATCTCACGACCGACCTGACCAAGGCCCGCACCGATGGCTACATCTTCGGGATGATTCGAAATGGACGCGGCCTCATGCCACCATACAACAGAATCGAAGAGATGGATCGTTGGGACGTCGTGAACTATGTAAGAGCGCTGCAAGGTGTAGGCGGAAAAACCGTCGCGGTTGGACCGCTTGCTCCGCCAGGCGTAACAGGCGACAAGGTTCCTGGTCCGACCAGGATGGGACCGACGGAGCCGGCTCCGTTTTTCAATCCGCGCAGTTTGTTGAAGGGAGGGCAGCAGGCAACAGTCGGTGCTGCGAGCCCCACGCCGACGCCCCAAGTCCTTCCTGCCGGCGCGCCGTCCGACACCGCTCGACACGCGCGCGCCGATTCCGCGAAGGCGAAATCTGCCAGCGCTCGTACGCGGGGGAATCGATGAGCACGCACGACGCCCACGCCCCGAGCAGGGAAGAGGTGCTCGTCGGAATCGACCGGCCGACGCCGCCATTACTGAAAACGATTGCCATTGTGCTGGCGGGCCTGGGACTCATCGTCTTCGTCATCGGCCTGTTTATCCAGCCCGATCGCGTCTGGCAGGCGCTGCTCGTCAACTGGCTCTACTTCACATCGATCTCGTCGGCGGGAGTGGTGTTCGTCGCGGTGCAGCGAATCACTACCGCGCGCTGGTCGCGGCCGATTATCCGGTTCCTCGAGGGATACGTAGCGTTTCTTCCCATCGCGTTCGTGCTGATGCTCATCCTGCTCGTTGGACGCCACCACATCTTCTGGTGGTCGAACCACGCGCCGGAAATCCCGGAGAAGCGGGTGTGGCTCAATCCGCCCTTCTTCTTCACGCGGGTGATTCTCGTTTACCTGATCATCACCGTGTTGAGTGTTTGGTACATCTACCTGTCAGTCCGGCTCGATGTGGGAATTCTCCCGGAGTCTGGCGCGAAATGGGCGCGTGGACTTCGCGAGCGGATGCGGAGGGGATACAAGGACGAGCGTCGCGAGCTTCACTCGACGCACTCTCTCCAGGGCAGGCTCGCGGTCTTTCTCGGGTTCGCGTTCGCGTTCGGGTGGATTCTGTTGGCGTGGGACTTCTCGATGTCGCTCGACCCGCATTTCCAAAGCACGATGTACGGCTGGTGGTTCTTCATGGGAGCGTGGGTTACCGCGCTCGCGAGCTGGACACTGATCGTCATGGCGTGGCGCAGGTACCTGGCGCGCTACGACCTGATTCAGGACAAACACTTCCACGACCTCGGCAAGCTGTGTTTCGCGTTTACAGCTTTCTGGGGCTACCTCACCTTCGCACAGTATCTGGTGATCTGGTACGGCAACCTAGGTGAAGAGACGCACTGGATGCGGCTGCGGCTGATCGAGGGCTGGCGCATTCCGACGCTGATCACCGTCGGACTGATGTTCGTCCTTCCGTTCTTCGGCCTGCTCTCTCGCGCAGCGAAAGTTTTCCTGCCGACGCTGGTGCTCTTTGCCTCGTCTACGGTGCTGGGGCTCTGGATGCACCGCTACCTCGAAGTCTATCCTTCGATCTACGGTGTCGTGGCCAATATCCCGTTTGGCATCTGGGAGGTCGGCGTTACCGCGGGTCTGCTCGGAATCTGGGGTTTTTGCTATCTCTCGTTCATGGATGCGTTCCCGCGTATGCGCGTCCTGCTCATGACGTCGCCGTACCGCGACGAGGTGCAGGTACCGGTCGACCCGCGCACAATGGAGCCGCTCCCGGCGCACGAGTAGCGCAATTCGCGACTCATCGGCGAACCGCGCGTTGTCCGCGCGCCACGTGTTCGTCTATATTTCGCGTCGAGGGGGCGTTAGCTCAGCTGGGAGAGCGCCTGGTTTGCAACCAGGAGGTCGCAGGTTCGATCCCTGTACGCTCCATTAGAACACATTTACGTACCCGCCAGTGCTCGCGCTTTGGAAGCCTCAGGCGTGTCGCGTGTAGCAGCCTCGGGCTTCGGGCGAAATACCAGAAGCGATGTCGGCGATTTTCGCGTGACCTCGTCGGCAACAGTCCCGAACACGAGCCGGCTCATGCCACCGCTGCCGCTCGTTGCGATGGCGATGAGATCCGCTCTCATCC
>JADGQU010000004.1 GCA_017881545.1 Gemmatimonadaceae bacterium | reverse complement strand
TCCAGTCTCCACCGATCGAGTTTCGACGACGCCTCGCGAATCGCGAGAAGCTCGGCGTGGGCGGTTGGGTCCTGGTCCCGCACAGTTCGATTGCTCGCGGCGGCGATGATCGAGCCATCACGCACGATCACCGCGCCAATCGGGACTTCATTTCGCTTTGCTGCTTCGCGGGCGAGATCGAGCGCATTCCGGACGTACTGCTCATCCACCGCCAACGATCCGCCGCCGGCGCCGAGCGTCGCGTGCGTGAGACGGCTATCTGCCTGCAAGCGCGGGCTCTTTCGACGTCCGGAAGGTGAGCTCTCCCTTCGGATCCTTGTCGACCACGATGTGATCCCCCTCGTTGAACTTGCCCTCTAGGACAGCGAGCGCGAGCGGGTTCTGCAGCAAGCGCTGAATTGCCCTCTTCAGCGGACGTGCCCCGAACGCCGGATCGTAGCCCTCTGTCGCCAGAACCTCCCGCGCCGCCGGCGTCAGCTCGAAC
This sequence comes from Gemmatimonadaceae bacterium, assembly GCA_017881545.1. Taxonomy (GTDB): domain Bacteria; phylum Gemmatimonadota; class Gemmatimonadetes; order Gemmatimonadales; family Gemmatimonadaceae; genus UBA4720. Next base: position 21,448 of record JADGQU010000004.1, on the reverse strand, counting down.
GTGAGCTTCCGGTCCGCGAGCAGCTTCTCGAGCTTCCCGAGCTGAAGGTCGATGATGTGCTCGATCTCACCCTTCCCAAGCGCGCGGAAGATGATGATGTCGTCGATGCGATTGAGAAACTCGGGGCGGAAATGCTGCCTGAGAGCGTTCGTCACCTGCGCCTCCACCACCGCGCGGTCGTCGCCCGTGTGCTCGAGGATGTAGGTGCTCCCGATGTTCGACGTCATGATGATGACACTGTTCCGGAAATCGACGGTGCGCCCCTGTGAGTCGGTCAGGCGGCCGTCATCCAGTATCTGGAGAAGGATGTTGAAGACGTCAGGATGCGCCTTCTCGATCTCGTCGAACAACACGACCGAGTACGGACGCCGGCGAACGGCTTCAGTGAGCTGGCCTCCCTCCTCGAACCCAATGTAGCCCGGAGGCGCACCGATCAGTCGCGCGACGGCGTGCTTCTCCATGTACTCCGACATGTCGATGCGAACCATCGCCTGCTCGTTGTCGAACAGAAATTCCGCCAGCGCGCGAGCAGTGTCTGTTTTGCCCACGCCGGTGGGACCGAGGAAAATGAATGAGCCGATCGGACGGTTGGGATCCTGAAGTCCGGCGCGCGAACGCCGGACGGCATTGGCGACTGCGGTCACCGCCTCGTCCTGACCGATTACCCGCCTCGCCAGCTCGTGCTCCAGTTTCGTCAGCCGCTGGCGCTCGCCTTCCATCATCCTCGTCACGGGGATTCCCGTCCAGCGGGAGACGATCTCGGCGATATCCTCGGCGGTGACTTCTTCCTTGAGGAAGCGCGCGCCGCCGGACTGCTTGCTGGCGAGCTTTTGCTCGGCCTCCTTCATCTGGCGTTCGAGCTGAGGTATCTGGCCGTAGGTGATCTCGGCCGCCTTTTGCAGATCGCCGGCCCTCGTTGCCCGCTCGGCTTCGATGCGCGCCTGCTCGAGCTGCTGGCCGAATTTGCCGACAGCGCCGAGTGTGTCTTTCTCCTGCTGCCACTGGGCTTTCATCCCGGCGGATTTCTCGCGCAGCTCGGCCAACTCCCGCTCCAGCGCCTTGAGCCGCTCGCGCGATTCCTTGTCCTTCTCCTTCTGGAGGGCCTGCCGCTCGATTTCGAGCTGCGTGATGCGCCGCTCGACCTCGTCGATCTCCTGGGGCATCGAGTCGATCTCTATGCGCATCCGGGACGCGGCCTCGTCAATGAGGTCGATTGCCTTGTCGGGGAGGAAACGGTCACCGATGTAGCGATTGGAGAGTGTCGCGGCGGCGACGATCGCGCCGTCGGTAATGCGAACGGCGTGATGCGACTCGTACCTCTCCTTGAGTCCGCGCAGAATCGCGATCGTGCTTTCGACCGACGGCTCACCGACGTACACGGGCTGGAAGCGGCGCTCGAGGGCCGCGTCTTTTTCAATGTGCTTCCGGTATTCGTCAAGCGTCGTAGCTCCCACCACGCGAAGCTCGCCGCGGGCGAGCATGGGCTTGAGCATGTTACCCGCGTCCATCGAACCTTCGGCTTTCCCGGCGCCGACGAGGTTGTGTATTTCATCGATGAACATGACGAACTGCCCTTCGCCCTCGGTGACTTCTTTCAGCACCGCCTTGAGTCGCTCTTCGAACTCGCCGCGAAACTTTGCGCCGGCGATCAGCGCGCCAAGATCGAGTGACAAGAACCGCTTGTTCTTGAGACTCTCGGGGACGTCGCCGTTGACGATGCGCTGCGCGAGACCCTCGGCGATCGCCGTCTTGCCCACGCCCGGCTCGCCGATGAGAACGGGATTGTTCTTGGTGCGGCGCGAGAGCACCTGAATGACGCGGCGGATTTCTTCGTCGCGCCCGATTACTGGATCGAGTTTCCCTTTGCGCGCCGCATCGGTGAGGTCACGGGTATAGCGCTGGAGCGCCTGGTACTGGTTCTCCGGAGTCTGGTCCGTGACGCGGTGCGAACCGCGGACGGTTTGGAGCGCCTCCAACAGCGCTTCGTGGGTTGCGCCAACGCCGTTGAGAAGATTCCTGCTCTCGGTCCCCTTGACGTCGGAAAGCGCGAGCAGAAAATGTTCGGTCGAAACGAACTCGTCGCCAAGCTTCTGCGCGTCCGCTTCCGCCTTGTCGAACACCTGATTGAGCTCGCGGGAAAGCGTAGGCTGGGCGTTCGACTGCTTCGGGTAGCGCGCCATCTCGCGACCAACCGCCTCGCGCAGCTGTGTGACGCTAACGCCGAGCTTCTGGAGGATCGGAACGACTATCCCCTCGTCCTGGGAGAGGAGCGCCAGGAGAAGGTGGAGGTCGTAGACGAGGGGATTCCCGGCGCGACGCGCGAGATCCACGGCTTCGTTGAGGGCTTCGGTCGCTTTAACGGTTAGGCGATCTGGATTTATCATGGATGAATCGTGGGGCGTGTGGGCAGGTGATGGGTTGCAACGGCGGTGCCGCATAAAACCCGCCAAATCGGCCGTCGACGCTCCGCGCCGCCGGAGATATCGGCAAAATTGGCTACGGGGAAGATTATGGGGGATGCAAGTCTTGAGTAGCCAGTATTGAGTTGTCAGTGTGCCAGTGGTTGTCAGTTTGGCGCGCTCACTGAAAACCACTGGTCGACTGTCACGCTGACCAACTGACCCCACTCAGTACTTGCATCCCACGTAAGCGCCCCCGTAGCCAGACCAAAAAAAGAGACGCGCCCCCAGTACCGCGGGGGCGCGTCTCAAAAACTCAGGTTCCTACTTTCTGACGATCATCTTCTTGACGAGGACCTTGCCATCGACTTCAAGTCGATAGAGGTAGATCCCGGAAGCGACATCATCACCCGTCGAGTACTTGCCATTCCAGTACACCATGTACTCGCCGCACGTCAAAGCCAAAGCGTCCAGCGGCTCGCCGCCGGCAGCGTTCCCTACACCGCCCTGCAGAACCGGCACAGCGACCTGCTGCGCCAGAAGGTTGTAGACCCGCAGGCTCACACGGTATTGACGCCCGGAGTCGACGCATCCCTGTGCATCGCCAACGACGAACCGAATCCGTGTGTCTTGATTGACTGGGTTCGGAAAGTTTTGTCCCAGTTGCAACCCGGCGCCTTGTCCTCCGCCGGTCTGGGGTGAAGTTCCCTGAGCCGCCGAACGACTTGGCATGAACGCGCCGAGCACGAGCACTACCAACAGCGCCCGCCAAAGGTGCTTCATGTTGTCTCCAAATGCTGACGAAAGAGGGTCTCTAGACGCTAACTCCTACGAAGGTGGACATTTGTTCTTCTTACGCGAACTTACGAATGAGCTTGGGAGGTGTCAAGCAGAACTCCACCTGTTTGGAGCAGAGTCCGGCCTTCCCCTCGCCTTTCCGTAATCCCGTTTCTATCACAGAACTCCAGAAAGGGTATGAGGTACTTTCTCGAAAACCCGAGCACATCTCTAAGCTGCGCAGGCACATAGACCTGCCCCGGCACAAGCTTCGTTCGAAGCAGCCCGATCATTGCCTCGAGCGTGCTCCGGCCGTAGTAGCGATTCGCCTCCACCTGGACGATTCGCCCCTGCCGCTCCAGATATCGGAGCAGCGCCGGCACCGAGCTGCCGTAGCGTGCGACCAACTCTCCCACGCTCGGCGGCTCCTGGTGCCCTGCGCAAATTTCATGCGCCAGGCGGTTGCTCACGTCCAGGTCCCGCTCGGTTGGTGAAGGCGCCCAACCGGGTCTGCGCATCAAAGGTCCGTGCGACTCGATTTCACCGGCGCGTTCCATCTCGCGAATGGAGATGTCGGCCAGTTCTTCGTCCACACGCAGACCCTCCCTCAGCGTCCTCGCCGGGACGCCAAGGGAGAGTGGAGATGCGATCTCATATTCCGCGACTATCCGTCTTACGCTTGCCATTACTTGTTCGACAGCGGCGGGCGTAAAAAGGTTGTGTGTTCCGCTATGGGCGCCACTCTCGTCGATGAGGCTCTGCACCTCAGCTGGAGAGCAACCAGTTCGCACCGGAATGTCCTGGACGCGAACGCCTCTGGCGTGCTCGGCATCCAGTACGTAGCCGAGTCGGGCCGAGGTGTCAGTGGACAGCTGGTCGAGCTTTTCAGCCGACAGGCGCGGCAATGGGCGGCGACGGGCGTGCGGGTCGATCACGACGCCGCCCCCGATTGTGCGAAGCGGTGCAGGAAGCCGGAGCACAAAACGGTCGCCGCCGCGAAGTACGAGAGGCGCATCGGTCGTGACTCGCATCAGGGTCCCCGTACCCGCTGCCAACACGAGCTTCGCGCCGACTTCCGAAGCACCGGCATGCAGCCGCAGTCGCGTGCGAGGCGTCAGGGTTGCCCCCATGTCGGAATCGAGCGTGACCACAGCCTCGAAGAGCGAAGTCGGCTGCCAATTCTCGTCGCGAACGATGACAGAACCGCGTGACACATCACTGACGTCGAGTCCTGCCAGCGCGATCGCGGCTCGACCTCCGGCGCGAGCAACATCCGTGGACTTTCCGTGCTGCTCGATTCTTCGCGTTCTGGCCGGCTTGCCGGAGGGCAGCACAAAAACGCCCGCGTCAACGGGCAGCTCGCCGCTCCACACAGTGCCGGTCACGACCGTGCCCGTTCCCTTGATCGAAAATGCGCGATCGACTGGCATCCGGAAAATGTCGTCGCTTCCCTTCTTTTTCCCGTTCGCAAGTCGCTCACTCAGAATAGCGCGCAGCTCGTCCAGCCCCACGAGCGTGCGGCTCGAGCAGCTCACGACACTTGGCGTTGGTATCGGGGATTCATCGAACAGCGCCAGGACATCGTTCCGCACGAGTCCGAGCCACTCGTCGTCAACCAGATCGCATTTCGTGACCGCAACCACGACTTGTGGAATCCTCAGCAGCTCGAGGATCCGCAGATGCTCGCGTGTCTGCGGCATCACTCCTTCGTCAGCCGCTACGACGAGAAGTCCGAGATCTATCCCGGTCGCGCCCACCAGCATGCTGCGCACGAAGTCTTCGTGGCCTGGAACATCGATCACTCCAACGGTACCGACGCCCTCGAGCGAGAGCGGCGCAAATCCAAGGTCGATCGTGATTCCGCGGCGCTTTTCTTCGGGTAGACGGTCGGCGTCAACGCCGGTCAACGCTTTGACGAGTGCCGTCTTGCCGTGATCGATGTGACCCGCGGTGCCGATGATCACGCCGCGCTCCAGCGCTCGTGCTCCCATACGGCGAATGCGCGGAGCGGCCTGTCATCGGCGAGGTGTGCGCCGAGGAATTCGCGCAGCAGTCGTTGATGGGACCGCGCTTCGGCGTCGGAGAGGTGGACGGAATCCTCGGCTTCGAGCCAGCGGCTGATGGCCGCGCGTGCCGCCGACGGAAGTCTGCGTCCGCCCGGGGCGAGCTTGCCGCACGATGGGCAGACGATTCCTCCGGAGGCGTGCGAGAACGTCGTGTCGTCGGCGTCGCGGAGCGGAGTGTGACAGAGCGAGCAACTCGATAGCTCGGGCGTGAAGCCGAGAACGGAGACGACGCGCCAGCAGCCGGCGAGACCGTCCTCGATCGTGCGGTCGGGTGCGGAGCGAGCGATCCGATCGAGTACGTCCGCTACGGTATCAAATAGCTGGGGATTGTCCGCTTCGCCCGCGAAGCGAAGCGCGAGCTCGGCGATCGTGGACGCGGCCGTGAAGCGGCCGATGTCTTCCGCCAGCTCACCGCGCGTGCGCGAAATCTCGAACTCGGCGAGGTTGTGGAGCTCACGATTGGGTTTGACATAGAGCTGCGCCGAGCCTTCGGCGAAGAGATCGAGCGCCGTGCCGTAGCGGCCGCGCGATTTCCGCGCACCCCTCGCCAGCACGGATTGCACGCCCGCCTCTTTCGTCAGCAAGCGGATGATCCGCGAGCTCTCGAGGTAATCGAAGGCGTGAAGAACGATCGCCTCTGTGACGAGGAGCGGCATTTAGAGAATGTAACACGGGGTTTGGACCCGATGGCGCGCTAAAAGAGCGCCGAGGCTCGCCCCCCAATGAGGATGGTTCGCCGCGGTGTGGTGAAGTTGAGTATGTCCTCGTAACGCTTGTCGAATACGTTGTCCACCCGTGCGTTTAGGGTGAGCCCGCCGCGTCTGAGACCCGTCAGCGGATACTCGGCCGAGAGATCCACCTTCGTGTACGCGGGCAGCGTGACCCGTGGCGACGGGAATTGAGAGAAGTCGGTGTCCGGCCTCTTCCCGACGTAGCTCACCGCGGTACCCAGACTCATTCCCCGGGGGCGGGAGTACGAGACGACCAGAGCTCCGGAATGCGTCGGCCGACGAATCAGCTCGTCGCCGGGCCGATCAGTTCCCTCAAATGCGGGATCAACTTCTGTGACGTGTGGATTGACGACCGTGTAGCTCGCGGTTCCGCGCCAGTTTTTCAGGGGAGTGACCTGAATCTCAGCCTCGTACCCGTTGGAGGTCGCGCCAGTAAGGTTGGCAAAGCTACCAAGGAAATCCGGCGGTCCACCGTTCACGAACTGGATCAGATCGGAGAACCGCTGATTGAAGTAGCTCGCGCTAAGCCGGATGAGATCGGGACGAAAATCTGACACCAAACCGATCTCGGCTGACTTGCTCTTCTCGGGGCGGAGATTGGGGCTGCCCACGGTAAAGAGAGTTGGGCGGATCTGGCTGAACGCCGGCGCGTTGAACGCGGTGCTGAGCGACGCTCGAATTCTCAGCCCCGGAACAGCGGCTGCGTTGACGCCGAGGCGATACGTGGCGAATCGACGGTAGTCGGAGTTGTCATCGACCCGGCCGGCGACAGTATAAGTGAAGCGGTCGGAGAGGTTACCGAGCAGCTCGGAGTAATAGGCAATGGTATGGCGCGTTGCGTCGAACGAATCCGTTTCGCTCGTTGGCGCGCCGACGGCGCCGGAAGCGTTGGAGCTGTTCTCGTGCTCCCGTTCGTAGGTTCCGCCTACGGTAACGGTGGCGTCGGAAGGCAGTGAGAACGCGAGTCGTCCCTCGACGTTTCTGCGGTAGCCACGGGATCTGGACGCGGAATGTTGCGGCGCGGTTCCCCCGAATGGAACGGCAATGTCCTCGGTGAGATCCCAGACGTCATTGTTGCCAGCAAGCAATCGGGCCTCGATGTTCGGGGCGAGGTTGCGGCCGGCATCGAGTCCGACGGTCAGACGGTGCTGCACCCGATACGAATTGGTGTCGACGGGTTGTCCGGTAAAATCCGTCGGATAGTGGAACTCGGCTGTGGTGTATCTCGCGGCAACTCTCGCGTCACCGGCCGCGCCCTGGGCGAGCGTGAGCGCGGAGCTGAGTGTTCCGTTTCGATACTCGTTGTTGAAAGGAATGACGCCGTCGGTGGAATGGTGCGCGGCGCCGACGGAGAATCCTCCCAGCGGAGTGGATCCAACCGCGTCTCCATCGAAATCGAGCGAGTGATACGTCCCGCCCCGCACCCCGAAAGACGCGCGACCCTGATCCGAGCCTCTTCGCGTAAAGATCTGCACTATGCCAGTCACGGCGTCGGCACCGTACATGACGCTCCCCGGCCCTCTCACGATCTCGATACGGTCAATGTTGTCCATCGTGAGATGACTGAAGTCGAAGAACCCGCCGGGCGCATTCACCGGCACTCCGTCAATGAGCACTTTGGTGTAGCGACTTTCCCCACCGCGCAGGAAGAGCGACGTCACCCCACCGTACGAGCCCGATTGAACGAGCGATGCGCCCGGGACTTCCCGCAGCGCATCCGACACGCGGACGACTCCGCGCGCCCGGAGATCATCGCCCGAGAGAACGGTCACGGCTTGCGACAGGGTGCCGGCGCGTCTCGGAGCTTTGGTGGCAGATACGACGACAGTTCCGAGTTGGGCCGTGTCCTGAGCCTGTGCGCCCACGTTGATGCTCGTGAATGCGGAGAGCACGCAGGTGATCGCCAGCGATGCTGATTTGCTGGTCATGGTTAGGGTGGGTGAGATGTTGGTGGTGTATGGAGTCAGAGTTGAACCGGACGTCGAAGCGGAACGAGAGCCGGCGCGCCTACAGCTGGGTCGCGCGTAATTACGACAGGCCAACCGTAAATCGATTCGAGCCGGTCGGCCCGCATTACCTCGGTGGGCGATCCGCTCGTCGCCACTTTCCCGCGGTCGAGCAGCACGATCGTGTCGGCGAAGCGGGCAACGAGATTCAGCTGGTGGCTCACGAGGAGCACCGCCAATCCCGAGCGGGCGAGCGAAGACATCAGCTCGAAGATCGCCATCTCGTGCGCGACATCGAGGAAGGTCGTCGGCTCGTCGAGGACGAGAGCAGGACACTTCTGCGCCAAAGCGCGGGCGATGCGGACGCGCTGCCACTCGCCTCCGGAAAGCGCATCGGTGTCGCGGCCGGCCAGATCCTCGACGCCGGCCTGGGACAGCGCTTCGTCCACAGCCTGCTCGTCCTCTTTCGCGGGCGCGCGCCAGAGCCCAAGGTGCGGATAGCGTCCGAGAAAGACGTACTCGCGTACCTGAACCGGAAACGCGGCTTCCTCTCGCTGTGGAACGACCGCGACGCTTCGCGCCAGTTCCGCGTATGAGAGCAACCGCACGTCGCGGCCGTCGATCGTGGCGGACCCGCGAGGGATGTCAGCCCGCCGCACCAGCGCTTTCACGATCGAGCTCTTGCCCGACCCGTTCGGGCCGGCGAGCGCGGTGAGCTTGCCGCGCGCGCTGACGAAGCTCACCCCGTCGACCGCATTCAGTCGCGCGCCAGGATAGGAGACGACCAGGTCCTTGAACTCGATCACGACGTTCGCCGGAGCTGCACGAGAAAGAACGGAACGCCGAGCAGTGCCGTGATCGCGCCGAGTGGAAGCTCGGTGGGTGCGGCGAGCGTGCGCGCCGCGAGATCCGCGGCGACGACGAGCGTTGCGCCGATGAGCGCCGCCGCAATCACTAGTGGCCGGTGGGCGCGCAGCCCCATCCGCCTTGCGATGTGTGGAACCACCAGCCCGACGAATCCGATGAGGCCGGCGGCCGAGACGGTCGCTGCGGCCAGGAGCGCGGCGAGAAGGAATGCACGTCGTCCGGATCGCTCCGCGTCGACGCCCAGCGATGCCGCCGTGTCCTCTCCCAAAGACAGAACGTCGATCTCCCGCGCCCAGTAGACGAGCGCGCCACCAGCAAGGAGGATGCTCGCGGCCAGCCACGAGACGCGACGCCACGTTGCATCTGCGGCCGAGCCCATCATCCACCAGAGTGCACCACGTAGCGTATTGGGCTCAGCGCGCACGAGCGCCACCATGATCGCGGCATTCGCGAACGCACCGACGATGACGCCGGCAATGAGCAGGGTCCGCACATCTGCCCGCGTGCTTCTGCCACCAACTCGCGCGACGGCCAACGCGACGAAGACCGCGGCAATTCCACCGGCGAACGCTGCCAGCGTGATCATCGCATCGTTCGATACCCCCAGGGCAAACGCGATGACGGCCCCGACAGCCGCGCCGCCGGACACTCCGAGCAGGTACGGCTCGGCCAACGGGTTCCGAAGCGCGCCCTGAAGCGCGGCCCCGCTCGCGCCCAAGCCGGCGCCGACGAGCGCTCCGAGCACGACGCGCGGAAGTCTCAAGTCGCGGACGATCGCGATTGCCGTAGCATCCCCGCGTCCGCGCAGCGCATCGATCACGCCAGCGAGCGACACCGACACGGCTCCGCGCGCGACAGCGATCATCGCGATTGCGAGGAGCGCGACCACGAGCCCGAACCAGTACCAGCTTCGAAAACGCGTCACTTAACCGTGCCGGGGTGAAACAGGTTCGCGAGCGAGACAGCGGCCTCTCCCAGGCGCACTGACGGTCGTGCGACGATCAGTGTATCCACGACGAAGATTTTCTTTTCCCGGGCGGCCCGGACGATGCGCCAGCGCCGGTCCGACAGGATCTGCTTTGCCCCGATGGGACCCGCGAGAATGAAATCAGGATCGCGCCGCGATACGTCCTCGAGCGAGATCTCAGCCGACGGACCCTTGATATCCGCGTAGACGTTTCGGGCTCCGGCGATATCGACGAGCTCGTTCATGAAGCTGCCGGCCCCGATCGTGATGAGCGGAGCGTCCCAGATGTCCCAGAACACCGTTGGCCGCGCGCTCCCTTTCGTCGCCGCTGCCACACGGTCGAGGGTGTTCTGGACGGAGTCGATCACCGCCCTGGCGCGCACCGAATCGTGGAGAATTGCGCCGAGGAGCGTGACGGTGCGTCGAAAGTCCGCGATGTGGTCGACCTTGATCGACAACGTGTTGACCCCGGCCGCTCGAAACCGCTCGGCCGCCGGCCTGTTGTCCAGACTCGCATAGAGGAGCACGAGATCCGGATGCGTGCCGAGCACGACTTCGACGTTGGGACGAATCCCGTCTCCGAGCGCGGGGATCAGCCTGGCGGAATCGGGATAGAGATCGTACTTCGTGCGCCCAATGAGTCGGGAGCCGGCGCCGAGGGTGAAGATGATTTCGGTGGTGGCGGGGTTGAGCGAAACGATGCGCGTCGGCGCAACGCCGATCCGAACAGAATCCCCGAAGTCGTCGCGGACGACGGAGGCCTCGCGGCTCGGTTTCTCGCACGCGGCGAGCGCGAGCGCGGAGAAGAGGCACGAGAGGGATAGACGCGAGCGGAAAAACAAAACGGACACTCCTTCCAGAGGAATGCCCGCAACGAGCGCGCGCCAGAGAGGCACGTGACCGCCACCAGGACCTCCCCCGAGGTTCTGCGAAAGTGGCGCGGACGAAAGTCGTCTCCTGGCTCCGGGCCGCGGGACTCACCTTCCCGACTGCTCCTGCAGTCAGTGGCGATTCGAGTCTGCGTTGGTGCCCGTTACAGTGGCGGGGCCGCACCGGCATCAAACCGGTTTCCGTGGCTCCCGTCCGCGATCAATTATGGGGCGAAGCTATCTACGTCTCAACGCGTGCGCAAGCGTCAGGATCATCGTGCCTCCGATCAGCAACGTGAGCGCGACCAGATAGCGTGGGTCGATCACATGCGTGGGTGGAGGCGCAGGTAGATCTATGATCGCCACCGAATTCAGTGGCATGTCCGACGCGAGAAAGCGGCGGAAGTTGCGCTCGTCGACAGTGACCGGATCCATCTCCTTCATGTTTGTGCCGCTGACGTTGCCCGCTTTTTCCTCGATCAGTATTTCATAGATACCCGTCTCCGTCTCCACGGGAAGTTTCAGCGGAAATGAGTTCGCGGGGAGCGAGTAGGAGAACGACAGCTGCTTGATGCCGGGCGCGAGCGGAGCGAAAACACTGACCACCCCGTTCGCATAGGAAACAGCGGCTGGCGAGATGTCGCCCTGACTCACCTTGAAATCGGCGGCACCAGGCGCGACGTGGACCTGCCAAGTGGCTCCCGCCGGAGTCTCGCCATTTGCGATCCGCGTGACTGAGCTGTCGTTGGAGAGATCGTACACTTCGACGATCGACCTGCGCGCGTTCGGGTCGGCGGTGGAGACAACCACATGGTGCCCGCGCAGGCTCATCGGCACGTGACCCGACGTGGTATCGAAAACCGTTATCTCGCCATTCTCACCGCTGACACGCCCCTCGGCGAGAGGCGGAGTGAAGTAGGCGATGCCATCGTGCGAAGCGGAGACGAAATAAACCGCGTCCTCGCTGCCGGTGCGCGCATAGTTGAAGGCGTAACGTCCGCGGGAGTCCGAGCGAAGAGAATCGAGGGGCCCGGCGCGATCCGGTCCAACGCGGTGCAGGACGACCCAAGCTCCGCTCACCGGGTCCATCCGCTCGCGGCCGGGACGCACGATGCGTCCGGAAACCTGTTGCGGCACCGATGGGAGAGCGGCCTGCAAAAACAGCAGGACCGCCAGCTTACATATTGAACTTCCCAAAATCTTCGGGACGCAGGTTCTCGAGGTATTCCTTCAACTGGTCGGCGGACATCTCTTCCGATGGCTCGGCCAGAATTTCCGGAGGGGCCTGGCCTTCCTCGAGCAATAGCGCGGTGAGGAGGCTGTCCTGGGCGAAGATCGGCGCTTCGAATCTGAGCGCAATCGCGATGCTGTCGGAAGGACGCGCGTCTATGTGCACGGCGCCGGAGTCACGAGCGATGTGAAGCTCCGCGTAGAAAGTGCGGTTCTCGACCTTGGTGATGTTCACGCGGCGCAAGGTGCCGCCCATTCCGATGATGAGATTCTTGCAAAGGTCGTGAGTGAGCGGCCGCTCGCGCTTTAGCTTGTTCATCTCGATGACGATCGATTCCGCCTCCGGCTGCCCGATCCAGATCGGAAGCAGACGTGCACCGCCCTTCTCCTGGAGGATCACAACGTAGGAGTTGGTGGAGCGGTCGAGACCCAGGCGCATCACTTCGACTTCGACGAGTTGCATGAAATCAAATTAACGTTGTGGCCTGAAAGTGGAGAAGCTGGCCACCCGGGGCGGCCAGCTTCTCATACACCATTGGCGGCGTAACGCTACCGCCCTTCGGCGGCCTTCCGCAGCTCCGAGATGCGATCCAGGCGCTCCCACGTGAAGAGCGTGCCCTTCCCGTTCTTCTTGGGCGTGCGGCCGAAGTGTCCGTAGGACGACGTCGGGCTGTAGATCGGCTTCCGCAGATCCAGAGCGTGGATGATTCCCTTTGGCGTGAGGTCGAAGACTTTGAGGATCGCCTTCAGGATCGCGGTCTCCGGGACGGTGTTGGTACCGAACGTATCAACGTTGACCGACACTGGGTCGGCGACGCCGATGGCGTAGGCGACCTGGACTTCGCAGCGGCGAGCGAGCTTGGCTCCGACAATGTTCTTGGCGACCCACCGCGCCGCGTAGCACGCGGAGCGATCGACCTTCGACGGATCCTTGCCGCTGAACGCGCCGCCGCCGTGGCGCCCCATGCCGCCGTACGTGTCGACGATGATCTTGCGGCCGGTGAGGCCGGCGTCGCCTTGCGGACCACCGATGACGAAGCGTCCGGTGGGATTGATGTGGAACTTGATGGTCTTGTCGCGCAGCTCTTTCGGGATCACCGGCTCGATGACTTCGGAGATGATCGCCTCGCGAAGCTTCTTGGTGGAGATGTCGTCCGAGTGCTGCGTCGAGACGACGACGGTCTCGACACCGATCGGAAGGGCGTCCTCATACAGAACCGTGACCTGCGCCTTGCCGTCGGGCCTGACCCACTTGCCATCCTTCGAGCGCCGGAATTCAGCAAGGCGCTCGGTGAGACGATGCGCGAGCTGAATCGGCATCGGCATCAGCTGTTCGGTTTCGTCGCTGGCGTAGCCGAACATCATGCCCTGATCGCCGGCGCCGCCATGATCCACGCCCTGGGCGATGTCGGCGGACTGCTTGTCGATGGTGCTGATCACCGCGCAGGTCTTGGAATCGAAGCCCATGCTGGCGTCGTTGTAGCCGATCCGGTCGATCGTGGAGCGCACGATCTCGGGAACGTTGACGTAGGTCTTGGTGGTGATCTCGCCGGCGACGCAGGCGAGTCCGGTTGTTACAAGTGTCTCACAGGCCACTCGCGCCAGGGGATCATCTGTCAGGATTGCGTCGAGAATAGCGTCCGAAATCGCATCCGCGACCTTGTCAGGATGGCCTTCGGTTACAGATTCGGATGTGAAGAGATGTCGATCGAGCACGAAATTCCTCTGGGGAATTTGAGGATGAAGGGTGGCAACGGTCGCACGCCGTACTATTCGTGCGCCGAGGATGTCTTAAGCCCACCTGAGCCTTCGAAGATATTTCCATCGACGTAAGTGGGCAACCCATCGCGCAAAAATGGCGCGTCTCCGAATGCCGCCATCAGACGGCGCCGCAGCTCGCCTTCAGCCTCGCGCGCGGTCCTGGATTCGAGCGCGGCATTGGCCGCTTCGGCGGCCACGGCGGCGCTCACGCCGCGGACGATGCGCTTGACCAGCGGCACTGCCCGTCCGGCGACGCTCAGACACCTGACCCCCAGGCCTATCAGCGCGAAGGCCATGAGCGGCTGAGATGCCATCTCGCCGCAAACGGCGACTTCCAGCCGATGAGCCGCACCGACGTCGACGATGCGCTTGATCAGGGTCAGAACCGCGGGATGAAGCGGCGTAAAGCGCGAGGCGAGGTTGGCGTTGCCGCGATCGACGGCAAGTGTGTACTGCACCAGATCGTTGGTGCCGATGCTGAGGAACGACACGTCGTCGACGAGCGTGTGAACGGACAGTGCGGCGGCCGGGGTCTCGATCATGATTCCGAGGGGAATGTCGTGCCGGTACGGCACTCCTCTCGCGTCCAGCTCGCGCGCCGCTTCGTTCAACAGGTGCTTCGCCTGGAGCACTTCGTCGAGAGTGATGATGAGCGGGAACATGATTCTGACGTCGCCGTGCATCGCCGCGCGCAGGAGCGCCCGAAGCTGCGTCTTGAACAGCTCTGGTTCGTCGAGGCACATCCTGATCGCGCGCCAGCCGAGGAATGGATTGGGGTCGGTGGGATAGCTGCCGATCGGGAGCTTGTCGCCGCCGACATCGAACGTCCTAATCACCACGGGCCGTCCACCAAACGCCTCGACCACGTGGCGGTAGGCTCGATATTGCTCGTCCTCATCGGGCATTGTCGCGCGCCCTACCACCAGGAACTCTGTACGCATGAGTCCTACTCCCTCGGCACCGCTGTGCGAAGCAAAACCCGCCTCTTCCGGGAGGTCGACGTTGGCGCGCAGCGTCACCCAGTGACCGTCGAGCGTGACTGAGTCGGCGACAGAGAGCGCCTGAAGCTCCTTGTCCTCCAAAGCCTCTGTGGCGCGACGCTCACGGTAGGTCTTTATCTGCGAGGGCGTGGGGTCGACGATCAGAATGCCAGAGGTCCCGTCGAGAATCACATGCTCGTTTCCGGTCAGCTGCTCGGTCGCATCTCTCAATCCGACGACCGCGGGCAAGCCCAGCGATCGCGCGAGAATCGCGACGTGCGACGTGCGCGTGCCGGCGTCGGTCGCGATGCCGATAATCGCTTCGCGATCCAGCTGAACGGTGAGGCTCGGCGTAAGATCGTGCGTCACGAGGATCCTGTTCGATCCCTTCGGCAGATCCACCGGATCGTGATCCGGCAGGCCGAGCAGGATCGACAGCACTCTGATGTGCACGTCGATGAGATCGCCGACCCTTTCGCGCAGCAGCGGCCGGGCGTGACTCGCGAACTGCTGCCGCCACTCGAACAGCACGAGATCGAATGCCTTTTCCGCGCCGAGGTTCTGCGTGATCAGCTCCTCGACCTGTCGCAGCAGCTCACCGTCCTCCAGAATCGAGAGCTGGACATCGAAGATCGCTGCTTCCTTGGGACCTGCGTTCTTCTCGGCGCGCTCGCGCACGTGGCGGAGTCTTTCGGCGGCCTGTTCCAGCCCCGCGTGAAAGCGCTTGATCTCCCCGGGTATGGCTTCGTCGGGAATGATGCGGTGGCGCACGTCCGGAACTTCCCACTTGAGAAGGTGGACGCGTCCGTCCACGATTCCGGGAGAGGCCGGCATGCCCGCGATTCCCTTTGCCACTCAGCTCTCTCCGAATTTGTTCGCGATCACGGCCGCCAGCGCGTCCAGCGCGGGCTCCGCGTCGTCGCCGATCGCGCGCACGACGATCGTGGCCCCGCACTCCGCCGCGAGCATCATCACGCCCATGATGCTCTTGGCGTTGACCTCGAGATCATCGCGCACGATGGTGATACTGCTCTTGAATTTCCCCGCCGTCTTAACGATCTCGGCGGCGGGGCGAGCGTGTATCCCCAGCTTGTTCAGGATCTTTGCTTCACGCTCAGGCATCAGGTCAGGACCGAGTAGAGAACGAAAACCGCGAGAACTCCAAGAGCGATACGCCAGCCTTCCGCTCGCTCCCGGAGCCGCGCGAGAAGCAGAATTCCAATCAACGCCGCCACGATGATGCCGCCCACCAGGGCGCGGCCCGGACCCGCGACGCGCTGTAGCGCGAGCGGGAGCGCGACGCCGGCAACCAGCGCGGCGGCGCTCCCTATGTACTGTGGCCCCTGCCGAAGCACCGGATTCCCGAGCGCCGAGGCGACGTTCAAACCGCGGGAGAGGCCAATCCGAAGTCCCCATGCCCTGAGAAGGATATGTCCGGAGTTGTACAACAACAGAAATGTACCAACGACCCCAAGTGGCGAGCCGCCGGCTCCGTAGACTCCAATAGCGACTATCGAACAGAACGGCAGCCAGCTCGCCCACACGAGCCGGTCGCCAACGCTTCCAAGAGGCCCCGCCAATGCCGTCCGAAAACGTTCGATTCTCTGCGGATCCACTTCGTCGAGCTCGGCCCGGACCAGAGCACCCAGGGCAATCCCGGCCAGATACGGATGTGCGTTGAAATAGCGCGATTCGCGCGCCAGCGCTGCACGATACGCGGGTCCGTCAACTCCTCCCGGCAAGAATCGGAGCGCGGGCTCCATGGCGAACCCGATTCCTGTCCCATTCAGCGTCTCGTAGTTCCACGATCCCTGCATGGCGAGCAGCCGGAAAAGCATCGCGAACTTGACGCGCAGTGGCAGGTCAACCGCCCGATCGGGTGGTCCGGTCATCTCGTCACCAGCAACCCGATCCACACCAGAAGACCGGCCAGAAAGAACCAGATGATGTGTCGAATTGAGTGAAAGACTTTCCAGAGCGCTCCGCCGGCAACAATGGCGGCGATGACGACCACGACGGCGCGAGAGGGCGCCGAATCGCTGCCCCAGACGGCAACTATCGCCCGCACGAGCGAGGCGAAGATGAGCATCGCGGTTAGCGTCACGAGACCACCGCGCAACAGATCCATCGACATTCCCGACAGGTGGAGCGAGAGCAGCGCGCTCCGCGATCCTTCCTCGATGCGGTCCCGCGTTCGCTCCAGCCGCAACGCAATGAGCCGCCGGAGCACGACCATGCTCCAGCCGCTGATGCTCGCAGTCAGAAGAGCCGCAAGCAGGCACGCCGGAAGGGCGCCCGGCTTTCCATCGGGCTGCGCGGCGAAGAGAGCGCCTCCGACGACGCCCGCTGATCCCCATTCCGGATAGCGTGAGGCGCCGAATGGAAGAGTGTCGAGCGCGATCATCTCCAGCACTACGCCAATGAGGAGGCCAGCCGGCGAATGACCGATGAATGTCCCCGCCAGCGTCGCCGCGACGATTGGCCGCGATATCATCGCCTGAGGGAAGCTGACGACGTCGAGCCCGAGCAGCGCGCCCAGCAGCGCGATCGGAAGCGCCTCGATCAGACTCACCGGGACTCACCATCGAGGACTTCGGGAAGTGGAACGGCGCGCGCCGACGGGACATCCTGCGCCGTCACCTCGACGCCCGCCGATTCGAGCTCGCGAAGCTGCTGTTCTTCGCCTTGCGTAAGAAAGATGTAACGCAGCTTTTCGGCGCGGCCGGCGCGGTGGTGAATGCCGCCGAGATTGACGCTCCCGATCGCCTTCACGCCCTTGACCAGGCGATACATGCTGGCGATGTCGCCGGTGACAAGAAGCCCGGGCCGAGGGTCGTCGGCGTAGCGCGCGTGATCCCGGATCGCGCTGCCGACGTCGGCAAAGATGATCTCCATCTCGGGCGGAATCGCCATCCGGTAGAGCTCTTTCTCCCAATCGCTCGAGGCCACCAGGTCATCTACGAGAACCAGAAAGCGGACATTGAGAGGCTGGCCCCATCCGACTACAACCTGTCCGTGGATAAGGCGGTCGTCGATGCGGTAGAGCTGAATCGCCATCAGCGCCCGACCACGATCAGCGAAGCCTTTCCTCGTTCGGCGGCGGCCCGAGCGGCCTCGGTTGGTGGCACAGAGGTATTGAAGACGAAATCCAGGAGAGTCGCGAGGTTCACTCCGCTCACGAGGACTACTCCCGGGTCGTCCTTTACGATTCGCCGCGCGGCGAGGGTCGCGCTGCCTGCCGGCAGGTCCGTGAAAATCACCCGTGCGCCTGTCCGGGCAATCTGCTCGCGAATAGCGCCTTCGATGTCTTCCGGTGTCTTTCCCATCATCGAGAGCACGACGAGCTTGTCGGCCAGGCCGCAGATCTGCCCGACCGCGGACACCAATCCACCGGCGAACTCGCCGTGCCCGACGACGATCGCGCGCGGCATGTCCGGGACGCCAATCATTTCATCATTCATGATCTTCCTGCAGGTAAGCCTGGATGTTGTTCGCCGCCGCGGTCTTCATGCGCCCCACGAGCCGCTCGTTGAACGCCTCGGCGGGGTTGATGCCCGAGTAGCGCAGCAGGTGATTGAGCGCGATGACCTCGGCGATCACGGTGATGTTCTTCCCCGGGTTGAGATATACCGTGATTTTGGGCAGCTCGACCTCGAGGATGGTCGTGGTCTCGATGTCGAGGCCGGTGCGCTCTACGACGGCGTGCTGATCCCATTCCTCGAGCTGGACCACGACCTCTATGCGCTTCTGCTGACGTACGGCGCGAATCCCGAAAATTGCCTGAATGTCGATCAGTCCCACGCCACGAATTTCCATGTAGTGGCGCGCCATTTCGTGGCCGCGGCCGATCAGGACGTCGTTGCCGCGTTTGCTGGTAATGACGAGATCGTCGGCGACGAGGCGGTGCCCGCGCTCGACGAGATCAAGCACGCACTCCGATTTGCCGATGCCGCTTTTTCCGGTGATGAAAAGCCCAACGCCGAACACATCGGTGAGAGAGCCGTGAAGCGAGACGGTCGGCGCGAATTCCATCTCCAGCACCGGCTTGATCCGCCGGTAGAACTCCGCCGTTTTCAGCTTGGTCCGGATGATCGGGACGCCATTGGCGCTCGCAAGCTCCTTGAGGCCGCTGGGCAGTCGCTGCCCCTTCGTCACGAAGACAGCCGGAATTGGAAAGGAAAAGAACAGCTCGAGAATCTTCTTGCGTTCCGCGGGGGTGAGCGACTGGAGATAAGTAATCTCTGTTTCGCCAAGGACCTGAAGGCGCTGCGCCGAGAATCGCTTGACGTATCCTGCCAGAGCGAGCCCGGGACTCGAAACCTCCGGGTTGCCGACGATGCGCTCGAGTCCGGAGCCCGGCGCAATCTCCTCGAGCTGAAGCGACGCGCGTAGCCGGTCGAGAAGCTTTCCGACCGTTACCTTTGGAGCTGGCATCCCCACCCCGTTGTGTTGCGTCTAAAGCGCGTCATGCGGCGACCACTTCTTCAAGATGCGCAAGTGTCTCATTCGCCGCCCGATCCCAGGTGAATGTTTCGGCGAAGCGCCTGCCCGCACCGCCCAGCACGTCGACGAGATTCGGCGACTGCACGAGTCCCCTCATCGCCGCCGTCATCGCCTGGGGGTCGTCCGGCGGAACGAGAAATCCCGTTTCGCCATCAATCACGGACTCGCGGATTCCCGGGGAGTTGGCTGCAATCACGGGAGTTCCGCACGCCGCAGCTTCTAGGTTGCTGATTCCCCACCCTTCCTTTGGCGATGCCAACGTCGAGGCCCACGCGCGACGAAGAAGATGAACCTTTTCCTCTTCGGGAATGAAGCCGAGAAACTTTACCCTGCCGGTCAAGTCGAGTGATTTTACCAGACCTTCGAGCGGAGCGCGATAGTCGCCCGTTCCGGCGATCTCCAGCGTCGCCTCCGGAACGTTGAGGTCGGCGAAAGCGCGAATGACGAGATCCACCCGCTTGTACTTCTTGAGCCGTCCGAGGTAGACGAAAAGCGGCGCGCTGGAACGCTCCGCGGAATTGGGAGTAAGGCTCACCGCGTCGACACCATTGTAGATCACACGAATAGAGCTGCGTGGAATTCCCCGATCCATGAGATCTTCAGCCGTGCTCATGCTGACCGCCTCGAAGGGAACGCGGCGATAAAGCGTTCCGAGCGGACGCTCGGAGAGCCACACTGCCACGGCAAGTGGTGCGTTGGCCTCGCGGAATACCGTCGCGCCGAAGAGGTGGTGCACCAGCGCGACGAGCTTGCGCACATCCCAGAGCGGCGTGTAGAGCGGGACCTTGTTCAGATCCTCGATGACTACATCGTAGTTGTTGCGAGCGAGATTCTCGTTGTAGTAGCGATGGGCGAGAAATGGATACGTGTGGCGCGTGCCGATTCGATGAACATCGATCCCGGCCAGATTCACGCGCTGGGGCGCGTTCGGCCACGAGCTACAGAGCAGGTCGACGGTGTGTCCGCGCGCGACGATACGGCTGAATACTTCCCGGAGGTGGAGCTCGGCACCGCCGGCCTGCGGATTCTCGGAATCCTGCCAGTTGAGGACGAGTATCCGCACTAGATCATGCCGGACTGTCGCGCGAATGCGTCGAGCACACCGTTGACGAACTTGGCGCTCGCGGATGTTCCGAACCTCTCCGCCAGCCTCACGGCTTCCTGAATTGCGACGCGCGGAGGCGTCTCGCCCTTCATCAGCTCGGCGGCGCCAAGGCGGAGCACGGATCTCTCGATGGCGCCGATCCGCTCGAGACGCCAGTTGGTCGTGAGCTCGGCGAGACGCGTGTCCAGCGCGGTGCCGGCGCTAGCGACTTCGCGCACAAGAAGACCGGCCAGTCGCCGCTCCTCGGGCGCAACCGCGAGATCGTCCCACACCTGCGTCGCCACCCGATCAAGATTCTTACCGCCCCGCATCTCGCACGCGTACAGCGCCTGAAGCGCCCGCGCGCGGGCGCGTGTTTCAATCCGCATCGTCGGGGGCCAGGCGGCCGAGCAGATCGATCATCTCGAGCGTCGCGACCGCCGCGTCCCATCCCTTGTTGCCGTGCGCGCCCCCAGCGCGCGCCTCAGCTTGCTCGTCGGTGTCGCACGTGAGCACACCAAATCCGATGGGTATCTCGGAATCGGCGCTTACGGCGGCAAGTCCGCGGGACGCTTCGCCAGCGATGTAGTCAAAGTGGGCGGTCTCGCCGCGGATTACCGCTCCGACCGCCACGAGGCCGTCGTAGCGCTCGGTGGCGAGTAGCACTCGGGCGGCAACGGGGAGCTCCCAGGCGCCGGGAACCCACACCACGTCGATGTCCTCGAACGCGACGTCGTATTTGATCAGCGCCTCGAGAGCGCCGTCGACGAGCTTCTTTACGATTGGCTCATTGAAACGGCTGGCGAGGACGACGACGCGCCGCCCAACGCCGCTCGGCAATCCGTGAAACTCGGCCATCTACGAAGCGAAGAGGTGTCCGAGCTTCGCCCGTTTGGCTTCGAGGTAGCTTGAGTTTTCGTCGTGCGCGATCGAGATGATCGGCACACGCTCGTCGACGGTCAGCCCGTAGCCTTCGAGGCCGACGAGCTTGCGCGGATTGTTGGTGATGGGGCGGATGATCTTCAGCCCGATATCGAGCAGGATCTGCGCACCGATGCCGTAGTTGCGGAGATCGGGTGCAAACCCAAGTCGCTCGTTGGCCTCGACCGTGTCGATTCCCTCGTCCTGAAGCTCGTAGGCCTTGAGCTTGTTGAGGAGACCGATGCCGCGACCTTCCTGATCGAGGTAAACGATCACGCCCTTCCCTTCCTTCGCGATCATTTTCATCGCGGTATCGAGCTGCCACCCGCAATCGCAGCGGAGAGAAT
>JADGQU010000331.1 GCA_017881545.1 Gemmatimonadaceae bacterium | reverse complement strand
GAGCTCGGACAGCGCGAAGATCACGGGTTCCGTCCGATCCAGCAATCCGAATACGGAACCGCCGAGCAGGACGCCTGCTATGAGCTCGCCAAAGACGGCCGGTTGCCCAAAACGCCGAGCCAGGGCGCCGAGAACCTTGGCAGTGACGAGCAGGGCCGCGAGAACGAGAAGCAGATGCGGGATCGAGTGCGCGTTGGTCATCTGTACGTTTCGAAGAAGCCGGTACCAGCTCCCGACAGGACGTGACCGTCCAGGCGTCCGGATATTCGCGCCGTCCCTTTCATCTGGATAAAATACGGATGCGATTTTTCGCTGCCGAGCGGATCTCCCCTTCCCCCATCCCCCTTCCCGTCTTTGGTTTCCCTGCGCGGCCTCGTATCCGTGGCGATGGCGTCTTCGACAGTCATCTCGACCCGCAACGTATCGTCGCCGCGCGAATCCTCGAAGCTCGCGCGCGACGGAACCCGCAGCAGCCCCGCCGCCGTCGTTACCGTCCGCCCATCCTCATACGAAATCATCTTCGGGCGGAAGACCGCGCGAAAGCCGAGCGAGTCCACGAGATAGACGAGCACCGGCGGAATCGACGCCGAGGTGTCGCCGGGATAGACGCGTCCGTACAGGAACGTGTATTCCCCCGCGCGCGACGCGCCCCAATCCCACGTGACTCCGCGCCATACTCCCCAGTTGTGGTCGTGGTACGACTGCGCGTCATTGAGCTGCTCGCACCGGTTGTCGACGCAAAGCGTTCCCGTCGCACTCGCACGCAGGGCGGGAACCGTATATCCGGAGACGAACCCGCCCGAGCCCATCGCGACGCCCGGGAAATACGCGTAAGGCGCCGGATGGACTCGAAGCGCGACGGAGATGCTGCCTCGCCCACCGCTCTCCTCCCGAGCCGCGGCGCGGACCTCGTAGTCACCGTCCGGCAATACGACGACGTGCGAATCCCCAAAGACGAGATCCGCATCTGTCGTCGAGAATCGAACCCGCGAGCGATCGAGCGTCGTGGCGAATCGGCGCGTTGTTCCGTTTTGTTCTCTGAGGGTGATGCCTAGCCGGCCACCCCACTTCGTGCCCGTTACATCGCCGCCGACGATGAACGAGATGAACGCCCACCGCTTCCGATCCGGCGACAAGACATTGAAGTAGTGCCATTCGGCCCACGTGTCCCGGTTCGCGACGCTGTCCGACGGCAAGTGGAAGTGGTCGATCTCGTTTCTCAGCTCGAAGGGTGCGGGCGCGGCCCAGCGGCGGTCGCCGTCGTCGTTCTCCCATTTTCCCTCCACGATTTCCGGCGCCGCACCCACCGCCTCGGTGGCCGAGGGGATATCGCCGCTCGCGTGAACCGCGAATTCCTGCCCGTCGGCCGTCCGCACGTAGAGCAGTCTCCCCTCGATCTGCGGCGCTACCACCGCGATCTCTCCCCTATACCTCGGCGACGCCAGCGCCTGATGGTAGAGAAACGACGCATGATCGATCGAGAAGAAAAGCCCGCCGATCCCACCCGTCTTCATCACTTCGATATCGAGCCCTTCCGGCAGCACGGTGATGGATCCGCCGCCCACCAGCTTCTCGTTCCGCGCTTGCGACAGCATCGCATCGCCGATCGAGAGCAGCACGATCATCACCGCTACGCCTACGCCGAAGCCGAAGAACAACAGCGTTGATCTCCACGGCCTATAGGTAATGTTGCGGAACGCCAGCTGGCCGATCATCCGTCCACCACTCTGCCGTCGCGCATGTGGATCTTGCGACGCGCGGCACTCGCCAGATCTTCGTCGTGCGTCACGACCACGATGGTCGTCCCATCTGCGTTGAGGCGCTGAAAGAGCGAGATGATCTCCGTGCCCGTCCGGGCGTCGAGCTCACCGGTGGGCTCGTCCGCGAGCAGGAGCGTCGGCCCATTCGCGAGCGAGCGCGCGATAGCGACGCGCTGCTGCTCACCTCCCGAAAGCTCCGACGGCCGGTGACGCTCCCGATTGCCGAGTCCGACATACGCGAGTAGCTCCGATGCTCTTTTTGCTCTCTCTGCCTTCGATACCTTCGCCTCCGCCATCGGGAGCGCCACGTTCTCGAGCGCGGATAGAATCGGCAACAGATAGAAACGCTGAAACACGAAGCCGATGTTTCGGAGCCGGAACTGCGTCGCCTCGCGATCACTCATTGCATCGACGCGCTTGCCCGCGATTGCAACGGTGCCGGACGTCGGCTGATCGATAACGCCGATCAGATTGAGCAGCGTCGATTTTCCGCAGCCGGAAGGCCCGACGATCGCCACGTAGTCTCCGCGCTCGACGTCCAGCGTCACCCCCTGCAACGCATGCACGCGTTCCGCGCCCAGCGCATAGTCTCGGCGAACATCCCGCAGCGAGACGATGGGACCTTGACCGCCTATGTTCGGGCTCACGCGATCGCCTCACGTCGCAATGATTCCGCGATCGGCAGCGATGCCGCGCGCCACGCCGGATAGATCCCCGCGCCGATTCCGCTGACGATCAGAAGCCCGAGCGCCGACCAGGCTGCCTTGGGCTGGAAGAGAAAAAAGTCGATCGCCATCGCCAGCCCGGGAAACGCGGAGAGTATCGTGTGGAGGTAGCGGGCGGTGACCAGCCCGAGTGCCAAGCCGAGCACCGCTCCGGCGAAGCTGATCGCAACGCCCTCCAGCACGACCTGCTCGACCACGTGGGATCTCGAAACTCCGATCGCCCGCATCACAGCGATCTCACCGGCTCGCTCGTTCACCGAGACCGTCACCAGAGTGGTCACGAGCAGAAATCCGACGAACAGGCTCACGGCGCCCAGAATGAACGCGAGCTGGCGGAAGTAGCTGAGGCGTTCGTCTACCTGCGCGATGGCCGTGGCGATCGATATCGCGGTCACGTTGGGAAGCTGCCTCTCGATCCAGTCGCGAACCTGTTCCGCGTCCGCGCCCTTCCGCACGCGAATCATGAACAGCGATGCGCGGTCGCGCGCCTGCCTGCCCATTCCTTCGAGCGTCTCTCGCCGCATTGCCGACGCCGACTGATCGTTTGCTCCGTAGATGAACTTTACCCGACCTGTCACGACGAGCTTGCGCTGGCCCGAGTAAGTACGCGTCTGCGGATCGTAGCCGGTCGCGACGTCGAGTGTGTCTCCAATGCGGGCGCCGATCTGGCTCAACAGGTGATCGTTGGCGACCAGGGCGTCGGGCGTGGTGACATCACGCCCCGACAGCAGCTCGTAGTCACCTTGCACGCTCGGATCGATTCCCAGCGCTGATCCGCTCACATCGCGATTCCCGGCCAGGATGTGAATTGACGCGCCGAGAACGGGACTGATCTCGAGGATGTCAGGATTGGTGCGCAGAGTGGCGATGACTGCGGTCACCCCGGGAATCGTCGCATCGGTGTCGAACGGGAGCGTCCCCTTCGGAGCGAGACGCAGCTCGAACCCGCGCGACAACAGCAGCTCGCGAAAAGACTCGCGCATTCCCGTCGCCAGCATGACCATGTCGAGCAGCATTGCCGCGGCAACCGCGACGCCAAGCACGGCGAGCACCGTGCGGGCGCGGTGCCGGATCAACGAAGCCTGCGCCAACGCTAGTCTCACTCAGCGCCCGAACAGTGCGAGTGGCGGTGTCCGCACGAGCCGGAGCGAGGCTGCGACGCCTGCCGCAATCCCGAGCACCAGCGAAAGCGACACGGCGAAGACGACGGTCTGCGGAGTGACAATCGAGAACGC
>JADGQU010000330.1 GCA_017881545.1 Gemmatimonadaceae bacterium | reverse complement strand
CGTCGCGAGGCGCAATGTTCCTCCTTACGCTCTCCTCCAAAGCCGTGTGATCACAACGCGCATGAGAAGGGCTCGATCCGAAAGCCGAAGAATTCATGGCGAGGGCGCAAGACCGCGGGACACTTGCGTCCCAGGGTATGTTTATATATACATTCCTTGTGCATAATATCCCAGTCGCGGCCAAGACCGGATTCTCCCAAAAGAGAGCCGATTCCACCTCGTCTCCCACGATGGTGCGGCCCGCGGCGCGCGGCGACGCCGGCCAGATTCTCGAGCTGGTGACGCAGTACGCCGCGCAGGGATTGATGCTCCCCAGAACGTTCGACCAGGTCGCCGGGCGCATCGACAGCTACGTCGTTGCCACCGAGAACGGCGGGCGCGTTGTCGCGTGCGCCGCGCTCGAGGAGTATTCACCGTCGCTGGCCGAGGTGTCGTCGGTTGCGGTGGCGCCTGCGCACCACGGAAAGGGTCTGGGCAGCCAGGTCGTGCTGGGCGTCGAGCGGCTGGCGCGGGCGAGGGACATCGACGAGTTGTTCGCGCTGAGTCTTACCGACAACTTCTTCATCTCGCTGTCATACAAGCCGACGACGATCTCGCGCTACCCCGAGAAGCTCGCCCGCTACGACACGCTATCGAAGTCCGGCGTCGAGATCGTGCCCAAGCGCTGCTTCCAGAAGGTGCTCGGGAAGTCCTGGAGCGCGCCCCAGCTCGTCGCGCAGACTACACGCGCGAAAAGACCCAAACGGAAAGCCGGCTGACTTCTTCCGGGTAGCGTTTCTGCGCTATCGACTGGCAATCACAAAACCAAAGCAGGGAGCCGTTGGCTTTGCAGCCCTTAGGCTGAGAGCCAGCGCCAACACTATCGTTCGACGATATCCGCCAAAGCCTGACGAATGGTCGGGTCGGAGTTGCGCGACAGCGCCGAGATCGCGCGGCGCTTGAGCTGAGGGTTCTGCTCGTTGCGCGCGATCCATACCAATTTGTCGGTCGCTCCCTTGTCGGAGAGGCGTGAGTAGACGTTGATCAACGCGCCGCGCAGCTGCGGATCGGGCGTCGGATCGTACAGCGCCAGCAGCGAAGGAGTCGTTGCTCCCGAGCGAGCGAGATAGTCCAGCGCTCGCCGGCGCGCTTCGGGAGTGAGCTTCTCATCCCGAACGACTCCGCTGAGCCACTGCACGTTGTCGGTTCCGCCCAGCTCGGACAGCGAGGCAAGCACGGCATCGCGCGAGCGTTCGCCGGTGAGGCGCGGGTAGAGCGAGCGCAGGAGAACGGCGTCCTGGCCCGTGACGTAGTTGCGGCCGAGGCCGCGGATCGCGACCGCCTGCAGATCGTCGGGGAGATCGGTTCGCTGCGCTGTCGCGCGAAGAAACTGCCGCGCCCGCGGATCTCCGGACGACGACAGCACCCTCATGCTCTCTCGGCCGATCCACGAATTCATGTTTCCGCTCGCCA
The DNA here is from genome assembly GCA_017881545.1 of Gemmatimonadaceae bacterium. Taxonomy (GTDB): domain Bacteria; phylum Gemmatimonadota; class Gemmatimonadetes; order Gemmatimonadales; family Gemmatimonadaceae; genus UBA4720. The sequence goes on along the minus strand of JADGQU010000330.1, from coordinate 2,278 downwards.
GCTGCACGAGCGGCTGAATCCCTGCTCCGTGATCGAGCCGGGCGAGTACCGAGAGCGCCTGCGTTCGGACGCCCTGCACATCGTTCTCGTTGGTCGCGATCTGCACCAGCGCGGAGCCAATCCTGTCGAGCTGCGGGGCGTCACTGCGTCCGAGACCGGACAGCGCCGCGCGGCGGGTTTCGAGCGGACGATTCACATCGCGTCCGATCTCGAGGAGCTGTGACGTCGCATCGACGTTGTCGCCAAGAAGGGCGGCGAAGATCGCGTCGCGTCCGACTCGCCCGTCGGCGCGCGAGGCAACGCCAAGGAGATAGGCGGCAGCGTCAGCGGAAGTCACAGTGCCGAGATTCGTGACACCCGCGTCCACCGCAAGCGAAACCGCGCCCACATAGGTGCGAAGCGCAATGACATTCCGGTCGGCGAGATCGATCACGACACGGACCGGTCCGGCCTGGCACTGGTCCGCGGAGTTCGACGAAAACGATCCGAAGAAATTGCCCGAGCCAGTGGAGATGTAGGTGCGGCCGTCACCGCAGACGCCGGGACTCGCCGGATAGCTGAACTGCACCGACCGGTCCGCGGCTGACGCAATCCGGTTCGCAAGCGACTGTCCAACCGCAGGAGACGACGACGCGGCGATCGCGACCAGCGACGCGGCCGCGAAGCGCAAGAAAAACGAGATGCGGGGGAAGTGGTTCGTCATTTGTCGATGATCTCAACTAGAAGCTTCTTTGTTCTCGGGTCGTTCTTCCGCGACAGCGCGGATATCGCGTAGCGTCTCAGATCGGGATCGGTGCCCGTGCGGGCGATGTCGAGAAGCTTGTCGGTGGCTTCCGGCTCCGGACGCTGGGCGTACAGACTGATTAACTGCTGGCGGAGCGGTCGGTCGCCGGCGACATCGTACATCTTCGCCAAGTCGGCGATTGGAATGGTCGAGCGTCCCGCGTAGCGCAGCGCTAGAACGCGCACTTCGGCCGGCTCGTTTGGATTTCGGACAACCGTCAGCAGCCATTGATCGTTGTCGTTTCCGCCGACACGCGAAACCGCGCGAAGCGCGGCCGCCTTCAGGCGCAGAGTCTCCAAACGCGGATAAGCTGCTCTGATGTACGCGCCGTTGTCGGGCGCGTGTTCGGCGTCGAGGCTGGAAAGGGCGGAGACCCGCAGATTCTCGCTGAGATCGCTTCGCTCGACGATTGTGCGCAGGCTTTGCTTTGCGCGCGGGCTGTCGCTTCGGCCGAGGGCAGCAATGGCGGCGCGCTGAAGCTCCTCGTTGCCGGGAGTGCGCGCCATCTCTTCGATTGTGGCAATCGGCTGATCGCCGGGCATCGCCGCCAGGAAGCGGAGGGCTTCACCGCGGACTCTGAGATCGGGATCGTTGCGGGCCGCGCCGATCACGAGATTCATCGCCTGCGCATCCGTGCGGCGGCCAAGGAGGTAGAGCGCCACGCGCCGCAGGCTCGCGGAGCAGTCATCGCGCCTGGCAAGAAGGCGGGCGAGAATCGGAGTCGTGGATTCCGGATCGGTCTGGCCGAGCGAATTCAGCGCTTCCACGCGCACCGAGAGGTCCTCGCGGTCGCACGCGCCGCCGGGTTGCGAGGCAGTCGCGCTGACAAACCTTTTCGCATCCTGGTCTCCCTGTGCGGCGAGCGCTCCACGTATCCGCGTCGCCAGCACAGGGGCATCGGTCTGAAGCGACGCCTGTCGGTAGCCCCGCCCGCTGTCCTGGAGCGAGTTCAGCGCGTCACGGAGATCGGAGGTGCCACCAAGCCGATAGAGCGCGAAAGCCCGCCAGTATCGGGCGTCGGAAGCATAGACGGAATTCGGAAATTTCTGCGTGATGTCGCCGAAGAGTGCAGCGGCCCGGCGGTACTCACCGCGGTTCAGCGCCTCGCGTGCGAGACGGTAGAGGGAGTCGGCGGGATCTGACTGGGCCCATGCCTTGGGAGGATCGCTGGAGATTCCGCTGAACTGGCGCTCGAACGGCGATTGCCCCTGAATCCGTTCTATCGCGCTGGCTGCGCGACCCATCGCGTCGCGCGCAGCCTTCGACGGCAATGTAACCGAGTAGGAAGGCACCGGAGTCATCGGCATCCACTCCATGGGTGCCATCGGTGTTGCTGGCGCCATGTGAGGCATCGGCGGCATCGGCGCGATAGCTGGGAAATCCGAGAAATCCGGGAATTCGGGCATGTCAGGGAAGTCCGGCGTATCCGGCATCTCGACCATGTACGGCATCTCGACCATGTACGGCATGTCGAGCATGTCTGGCATATCGAGC
>JADGQU010000065.1 GCA_017881545.1 Gemmatimonadaceae bacterium | reverse complement strand
AGCACGGAACCGGCATGTGTTCGTTCACCCCCACCACGCCCTCCGAGAGACCGATGATCGCGGTAGCAAGCTTGAACGTCGAGCCGGGTGGGTACGTGCCCTGAATGACCTTGTTGACGAGCGGGCGCCGCTTGTCGTCGAGCAGCGACTTGTAGTACTCGACGGGAATTCCGCCGGTGAATTTGTTCGGATCCCAGCTCGGCGCGCTGTATAGTCCGAGGACCTCACCGGTGTTCGGATCGATCGCGATCGCCCCGCCCTGGAGCGAGTCGGCGAAGATGCCGACCATGAACTTCTGGAGATCGAGATCGATGTTCGTGTAGAGCGGCGGGGCGCCTTCCGCGTTCAGATCAGGCCTCGGCCCCTCGCCGCGCACGGGACGGCCCCGCGCGTCGACCTCGTCGAAGCGGACGCCTTCCTTGCCGTGGAGTATCGCCTCGTACTGCTTCTCGAGGCCGGCTTTGCCGATCTGTTGTCCGGGCTTGTAGCTCGCGTACTTCGGATCGTTGAGATCCGATTCCGTGATTTCACCCGTGTAACCGACGAACGATGCGACAACGGGTCCGTCGGGATAGTAGCGCTTCGGAACCGACTGGATGATCAGCCGCGGAAAATCGAGCCGATGCTCCTCGAGAACCGACACGATGTCGATAGTCGCGTCGGGGAGGATGACCGTCGGGCGCGTCGGCGCGCGGCGATAACGGCGTATGGCGTTGTTGATGTCGTTCTGTCCGAGCTGCAGCGTCGGCGCGAGCTGCGCGAGCGCGCTGCGCAGGCTGTCCACGCTCGGCGCTGTGATCGAGACGGAATACGCGGGAAGGTTCTCCGCGATCACCTCGCCGTGCCGGTCGTAAATAATTCCGCGCGGCGCCGGCAAAGGAATTGGACGCAGGCGGTTTTCCTCCGACTGCATCACGTACTGCTTGTACTGGATGACCTGCGTCTTGAAGAAGGCCCCGACGAGCAGCACGAATCCGATTCCGAGGGCCATCGAGCTCATCCTCGCTCTCCTGGCCACGTCGTTCGGATGAAAGCTCATGTGGGCGAGGGCTCGAGTAGCGGGCGCATTATGAACAATAACAGGACGCCCACGGCGGCGGTGACAGCGGCCGAGAGGGGCGACCAGAGCAGCAGCTGCTGCAGCAACTCGAATCCGTGCACGCGCTGCTCACCAATGAAGTAGAGGATGTCGAACACCCACTTCCCGAGGAAAAAGAAGAAAGCGTTGAGCACCAGATTGTCGGCGAAGAAAACCGCCTTCAGGTAGGAAGCGCCGAATCCGACGACCGTCATCGCTATCGCGCCGGCGCCGAGCGCATCGGGCGCGAGCGAATCGGAGATGAGGCCAAGAACGAACCCGATCAGAGCGGCGGTTGACGGGCGGACCCGCACCGCCGCGAGAAGGAGCGCCAGAATCAGGAAGTCCATCGGCGCGCGCCAGCCGAGGAGAGGGCGGAGCGTGTAGTGAAGGACGACGAAAATGAGGAAGCTGATTATCGCGCGAATCGCTCCGCCCACGTTCATCGCTCCGCTCCCGGTCGAGGCGGTGGGGTCGTGTCGGCTCTGACCGAATCGCGTCTCTGCGTTGCGCGAGCGATCGAATCCCGGCGCACACGAGCAATCGAGTCCCGGCGCGCACGAGTGGCTGAGTCGATGACGACGGGCCTGCGCACGGGCGTTGGTGCTATCCCCGCGGCGTTCGCGCTGTCGGTGACGCCGAGCGGAACCCCACCGTTCGAGCGCGCAACGCTGTCGAGCACCGCTCTCCGCGCTGCCGCTTCCGCCAGCGCCGCGGCCCTGGCCGCAGAGTCTCCTGACACGTTGATGCGCTGGGTCGCCTGGTCAACCTGGGCGACGCTCTGCCAGACGCCGTCGAACCCTTTGGCGAGGCGGTCGCGCCGCAGAATCATCACGGAATAGACATCGGCAGGATTAACCGCCGGGCGCAGCAGATAGGTGCGCGCCCAACCTTCGCTGGTCTTCATCTCTTCCAGAACCGTTCCGATGGGAATGCCGCGGGGCCAGACGCCGCCCCAGCCGGAGCTGACGATGAGGGCGCCGGGCTTGAGGGTCGCTCTAAATGGAACGCCGCGCAGCTCGATCAGGTAGCCGCCCGTCGCCGATCCGGTGAGATGCGCCTGCGCAATTCCGAAGGCGGTCCCGTCGGGCGACATCGCACTGACGCGGAAATCCGGGTGGGTCCACAACATGGCGTGGCTCATGGTGGGATCGACCTGATCCACCACGCCGACCAAGCCCTCCGGAGCGATCACGGGGCTCAAGCGACTGACGCCTGCCCGCGAGCCCGCGCTCAGAATCACAGTGGTCTCGTCCCTCACGCCGCGGCCGTGCAGAGCTTCGGTGGGTATGAACCCCCAGCGCAGGCGGGAGCCGAGTCCGATGATTTTCCTCAAGCGGTCATTCTCGGACTCGAGCGAGCCGGCCTTCATCGAGTTGAGCGAGAGGCTGTCGATGCGCGCCTGCTTCGCGTCCGCCATGAGGAGCGATTGGCGACCCCGCTCGGATCTCTCCTGGAGCATCACGAGCGGAGCGAGGAAGGAACGCCGCATCCCGGTCGCGACTGGATCGCGCATCGTGTCCGGAAGTGCACGGGCCGCGAGCGCCAGGACGATGCAGGTGGTTAGAACTATGAGATCGAGCCGAGTGTTGCTTCTTATGGCGCGGGCCAACTGTTACCTCAAGTCGCTAGGACGGACCAGTATTTCGCCTCATCATCAAGTATTCGGCCACAACCCCGCACCACACAGGTCAGCGGATCCTCGTCGACGTGGATCGGCAGACCGGTCTCCTGGGACAACAGGACATCGAGGCCGCGAATGAGAGCGCCACCGCCCGTCATCACGATGCCGCGATCGACAATGTCGGCCGCAAGCTCGGGCGGTGTGATCTCCAGCGCCCTACGCACCGCGTCGACGATCTGCTGAATCGGCTCCTGAACCGCGTCGCGGATCTCCGACGAATGCACGCGCACCGTCTTTGGGATACCTGATACAAGATCTCTGCCCTTGACGTCCATTTCTCTTTCGTCGCCGACTGGCGCCGCCGATCCGATCTGAATCTTCACCTGCTCAGCGGTCGATTCACCCACGAGCAGATTGTAGTTCTTGCGCATGAATTGAACGATCGCCATGTCGAGCTCGTCGCCGCCGGTGCGAATCGAGGTATCGCTCACGATGCCCGATAGCGCGATCACAGCGATTTCGGTAGTTCCTCCACCGATGTCGATCACCATGTTGCCGGTGGGCGTCTCGACCGGCAGTCCGACGCCAATCGCGGCGGCCATGGGCTCGGCGACCATGAAGACTTCCTTCGCGCCGGCGCCGAGCGCCGAGTCGCGCACCGCGCGCTTCTCGACTTCGGTGATGCCTGAGGGAACGCACACGATCACGCGCGGCTTCACCTTGAAGACGTGGTTCTCGATGATGAGGGCGAGAAAATATCTCAGCATCTTCTCGGTGACGTCGAAGTCGGCGATGACGCCGTCCTTCATCGGTCTCACCGCGATGACGCCTTCAGGCGTGCGGCCAAGCATGCGCTTCGCCTCGAGTCCAACGCCCTTGATTTTTCTCGTCTCGCGATCGAGCGCGACTACGGAAGGCTCGTTGAGCACGATTCCTTCGCCCTTCACGTAGATCAGTGTATTGGCGGTGCCGAGGTCAACGGCAATCGCGTTCGCCGGGAATAGCGCACCCGGTTTAAAGAATGGCCAGCGCATTAGTTCAAATATGAATCGGGTGGAGTATACGGCAAGGCAAATGCCTCGGCGACAGCGGGGTATGTCACCTTTCCGTCTACGATGTTGAGTCCCTTCCTGAGTGCGGCGTTGTCCTTAAGAGCAAGTTTCCAACCTTTGTTCGCCAACTGCAGTGCATACGGGAAAGTCGCATTGGTCAGGGCGAGCGTCGACGTGCGTGGTACTCCACCGGGCATATTTGCGACTCCGTAGTGGATTATTCCATCCACGACGTAGGTTGGGTTTTCGTGCGTAGTAGCCTTGATTGTCTCGACGCAACCACCCTGATCGATGGCGACGTCGACGATGACTGCTCCCGGCTGCATCGACTTCAGATCTTCACGGCGAATGAGTCGCGGCGCGACGGCTCCGTGAATGAGAACCGCTCCCACGACAAGATCCGCGGTGGAGATCTGCTCCAGAATGTTATGACGATTGGAGTAGATGAGCGTGACGTTGGCTGGCATCACGTCCGACAGGTAGCGCAGGCGTTCCAGGCTCAGGTCGAGGACGGTGACTTTAGCACCCAGGCCCGCGGCCATCTTCGCCGCGTTGATTCCGACGATGCCACCGCCCAGTATTACGACCTTACCGGGGGCGACGCCGGGGACTCCGCCAAGCAGGACTCCGCGCCCACCGTAGAGCTTCTCGAGGTACTTGGCGCCTTCCTGCACCGCCATCCGTCCCGCCACTTCCGACATCGGCGTCAGGAGCGGCAGCTCCCTCGACGGTAGTTCCACCGTCTCGTAGGCAATGCAGATGGCGCCGCTCTTGAGGTGGGCGAGCGTCAGCTCCTTGTCGGCGGCAAAATGAAAGTAGGTGAAGACGACCTGGCCCTTTTTCATTCGGGGCCACTCGACCTTGATCGGCTCCTTCACCTTCATGATCATGTCGGCCTCGCGCCAAACGGTGTCGGCGTCGGGGCCGACCTTGGCGCCAACCGACGTGTAGGCGGAATCCAGAAAGCCGCTTCCTTCGCCGGCCCCCTTCTCGATCATCACACTGTGACCCGCTGCCACCAGCGCTTCGGCGCCCGCAGGTACCAGGGCGACACGATTCTCGTTGGTCTTGATCTCCTTCGGAAGGCCGACTTTCATAAGTAGTTCAGGTACTCAAATTGATTGTGAATGGAGAAACTGGTTGGCGCTGCTTGAACTGAAGAGTTGATCTCGTGCTCACGCAGCGACCTTGGGCCCCAGACTCACGAGCGTCTGCCGAGCGGGTGAGTAGTACGTTTTGCAAACCTCCGCGACTGTCGGCGCGTCGATGGCATCGACCAAAGCCAGCACTTCGTCGAGCGTCCGGTACGGCTCTCCGTACAGCTCAACCCCAGCTGCCCGGTACATCCTCGACGACGGGCTTTCCAGCGACAACGTAATCTGACCTTTTAACTGACTTTTTCCAGCGGCCAGCTCGTCCTCGCTCAGGCCGTTCGCGGCGAGCTTTTCCATCTCTTCGTTGATCGCATCGACGGCCGCGCGGGCAGTCTCGGGCGTGGTGCCGACGTAAACCCCATGCGTTCCCGCATCCTCGTGAAAGGATTGAAAGGAATAGACAGAGTAGGCGAGACCAAGCTCTTCACGCACGCGCTGAAAGAGCCGGGAGCTCATGCCCCCGCCAAACAGCATCCCGATCATGCTCATCGCGTAGCGCCGCGGGTCGCTGTGCTCGAAGGAAGGGCTGCCGATCACAATGTGGGTCTGGGCCGTATCACGCTCGAAGTGCACGGCGCTGGGTACTTGCACGATTGGAGCCGGAGACTTGAGCGCGGGCAATCCTCCCCTTGGGATGTCGGCCCACCCGGTCGCCTCCAGCGTCTCCAGAAGAGCGTCGTGCTCGACGTTCCCGGCCGCGGCCACCACGACTTGCTCGGGATGGTAGGCGCGCGAGTGGAGCGCCCGCAGGTCAGCCTGGTCGAGCGCGCCCACGGTCTCGCGTGTGCCGAGAATCGAGTAGCCGTATGGATGTTTGCCCCACAGCTGAGTGTTGTGCAGCTCGAAGACGAGATCGTCGGGAGTGTCGTCCACGGTGTTGATCTCCTCGAGCACGACCTTTCGCTCGAGCGCGAGGTCCGAAGGACGAAGCACGGGACGAAAGACGAGATCCGCGAGCACGTCAGCTGCCTGCGGAAGATGCTCGTCGAGGACCCTCGCCTGATACGCTGTGTGCTCGCGGGCGGTGTAGGCGTCGAGCGACCCGCCCAGCGTCTCGAGCGCGAGCGCGAGATCCCGGGCGCTCCGGGTGGGCGTGCCCTTGAACACCATGTGCTCCAGCATGTGCGAGACGCCCATTTTCTCGGGACTCTCGTGGAGCGATGCGGCGCGGACCCATGCCCCCAAAGCAACCGACCGTACTCCCGGCATGTGCTCCGAGAGTACGGTCAATCCGTTCGGGAGAACGGTGCGTCGCAGGTCAGCTTCGGCGCACTGCGGAGCGAGCGTCACCCGCGCGAACGTCCCCCGCTTCCACCGCGCGACCCGCTGCGCGGACGGCGGGGCCTTTCGCCACGATCCGATGAGCCGCCCTCGGACCCTTCGCTTCCTCCACTCCCGGTGCCTTCGCTCTCAGCGCCGACACCAGCGAGGTGGCCTTCACCGCCGCCTTGATCTCCCTCGGGCTTCGGAGTCAGTGCCTTCATCGAAAGACGGAGACGTCCACGCTCATCGCGCTCGAGAAGCTTGACCTTCACGCGGTCTCCCTTCTTCACGACGTCTTCGGTTTTCTCGGTGCGGCCGTGCTTGAGCTCGGAGATGTGAACCAGACCTTCGGTGCCCGGCATGATCTCGACGAACGCGCCGAACGCGGTCGTGCTCTTCACGGTTCCCTCGTACGTGTCGCCAATGATCGGCTCCGCGGTGAGAGCCTGGATCATCTGACGCGCTCTCTCCATCGCCTCGCCGCCAACAGCGGCGATCGTGACCAAGCCAGCGTCGTCCACCGTGATCTCGGCGCCAGTCTCTTCCTGGATGCCGCGGATCGTCTTGCCCTTGGGGCCGATGAGATCGCCGATCTTCTCGGGGCTGATGTTCATCGTCACGATGCGCGGCGCGTACGGCGACAGATCCGCACGAGGAGCCGGCAGGGCCTTCGACATCTCGCTGAGAATGTGAAGTCTTCCCTCGCGCGCCTGCGCCATGGCTTCCTTCACGATCTGGAGATCGAGGCCTTCGACCTTGATGTCCATCTGGATCGAAGTGATTCCCTGCTCCGTTCCGGCGACCTTGAAGTCCATGTCGCCCAGGTGATCCTCGGTGCCGAGAATGTCGGTGAGGATCGCGTACTTGCTGCCTTCCTTGATGAGGCCCATCGCCACGCCGGCGACGGCGGAGCGAAGCGGAACGCCGGCATCGAAGAGAGCCAGTGAGCCACCACAGACCGACGCCATTGACGACGATCCGTTCGACTCGAGAACGTCTGACACAATGCGAATCGTGTACGGGAATTCCTCGAACGCCGGCAGCACGCCCTGAAGCGCGCGCTCGGCCAGGTTTCCATGGCCGATCTCGCGACGGCTCGTGCCGCGCATGGGTCTCACTTCACCCGTGGAGAACGGCGGGAAGTTGTAGTGGAGCATGAACGACTTGGTCGTTTCGCCCGCATCGTCGATGCTGTCGAGACGCTGTACGTCGTTGGCGGTGCCGAGCGTGACGGCGACGAGCGCCTGAGTCTGTCCGCGCGTGAAGAGCGACGAACCGTGCGCGCGTGGCAACACGGGAGTGTCGATCGTGATCGCACGAACATCCTTGGTGCCGCGACCATCGACTCGCTTGCCCGAGTCGAGCACCTGGGATCGAAGCGCGTTGTACTCGACGTCTCCGACCAGGTTGGAGATGTCCTTCGAGTTATCCGGGAACTCGGTGAGGAGCAGCGCGATCGCTTCCTTCTTCACCAGCTCGACCGCTTCGATGCGGGTGTGCTTCTCCTTCTGGTTGATCGCCTCGACGACCCTCCCCTTCGTGAGCTCGTCGACGCGTGCCTTGAGCTGTGGAGCGATCTCGGCCTTTTTCCACGGCATCTTCGGAGCGCGGTTCTGGGCGAGCATCTCTTCCTGAATCGCGATCAGCTCCTGGGCGCCGCGCTGGCCAACGGTGAGCGCCTCGAGCATGTCGGCTTCGGTGACTTCGAGCGCTCCGCCTTCGACCATCATGATCGAGTCCTTCGACGCGGCGAGGACGACCTCCATGTCGCTGTAAGGCAGCTGCTGGAAGGTCGGGTTGAGGATCCACTTCTCCTGGACTCTGCCGACGCGCACGCCGGCGATGGGGCCCATGAATGGAATCTTCGAGGCGTTGAGCGCGAAGGACGCGGCGACGAGCGCCATCACGTCGGCGTCATTCTCCTGGTCGGCCGATATTACGTAGATGAATACCTGGACTTCGTTCTTGAATCCTTCCGGGAATAGCGGGCGGATCGACCTGTCGATGATTCGCGCCTTGAGGATTTCCGGATCGGAGGGCCGGCCTTCTCTCTTGATGAAGCCGCCGGGGATCTTGCCCGCGGCGTAGGCCTTGTCCTTGTACTCTACGAGGAGCGGGAAAAACGGGAGGGGGCTTTCGTTGTCACTGACTGTCACCGCCGCGAGAACCATCGTCTCGCCGAACTGGACTAGTGCTGATCCTGCGGCCTGCTTCGCCATGCGGCCTGTCTCGATGACGAGGCGTCTGCCGGCGAACGTTCTTTCGATGCGTTGCATATGTTGTGTTGTTTTCGCTTGTGTAGCACAAACCGCGCGTACGCCATTGTGCGACGCGCGGTCGGATTAAAGAGCCAGGCTAGTATCGGAGTCCAAGGTCCGCGATGATCTTGCGGTAAGCTTCGAGATCCGTACGCCTCAGGTAGTCGAGGAGACGGCGCCGTTTACCAACCATCTTGAGCAGCCCGCGACGGCTGTGGTGATCCTTCGCGTGGGTGCGGAAGTGGTCGGTGAGATAGTTGATTCTCGCGGTGAGAAGTGCGACCTGAACTGTGCTCGAGCCGCTGTCGTCTTTGTGGGTGCGGTACTTCTCTACGGTGGGTGTCTTCTCGAATGCCATTATTTGGATTTGATCTCGCGCACGCTCATTTGCGGGCGCCCGTACCTGGTTCTTAAATCGCTGTAGCCTTGTAACTTAGCGGGCGAGGGGAAACAAGACAAGGCACCGGGTTGACTCTGAATCAGGGTTGCGCGTCCTAATCGGTTCCCAAAACCCGATTGGCGCGTCTTGAGAGCGACCCCTCTACCCGGAGTACGATTTGTTCTTTCGAGGCGTAGCGTTGCTCGGCCTGTTGTCCCTGGTCCACCCCGTTCCAGCAACGACACTGCTCGACGGCAGTGCCCAGCCATGCGCGGATGTAAAAGAGACGACGTCCGGCGTGCCCGGCGTCCACGTCTACGCGTTCAACGCGAAAAAGGTTGCGGCAATCCGCAGATCACTCTACGTGCTCGACTCGCTGGACTGGGAGAACGGTGACCCTGACGCGATGCGCGCGGCCTCGAGGGAATACGATCGACTCCTGTCGCGCGTAAGAAACGCTCGTACGCTCTGATACGCCACGAGCAACGGGAACGGCGATTTCGAGATCACGGTACCTCAGACTGACTCGGTCCTCGTATTTGGCGAAGCCAAGTGGCCTGGCGACCCGTTCTACTATTCGGCCAAAGTGGTCGGCGCGACGGGACAGGACGAGGTGAGGGTGGTACTTCTGATGTGCAATCAGCAGCTGCTCTAGCAACATCGTCGTTCAGCACGAACGGAAGTAAGGAGCGCAGCACTATCGCTCCGGATGTTTGCAAAACGCTGGCCGCGCTACGTCTCCTCTCACCGCCGTGCCACAAAAC